>JBQCIZ010000720.1:0-3390 GCA_051953235.1 Nitrobacter sp.
GTTCATCCCGCTCACGGCAGCAACGTCCTGCTGGACCGCACCTTTGTCTGGGGCGAGGTGGACAGGCATTTCGCCGAGAGCCCGCGCCATCTGTCGTTCCGTGTCACATGGGGCCGCAACTCCACCGTGCCGATCGAGACGTTCGGCGTCGCGGCGAAGTGGGATCCCTGGCGGGAAATCCTCGATGTCTGGGCCTCGATCCAGATGCCGAAGTATTCCGACCAGATCGCGCGCGCCTTGCGCATCCCGCTCAACAATGTCCGCGTGCATCAGGATGTGGATGTCGGCGGCAGCTACGGCGTCAAGCGCGGCATCAAGCAGACCGTGATCGTCGCGCATCTGGCGCGCAGGCTGGGCCGGCCGGTGCGCCTGATCGAGGACCGTCTCGACAACATGCGTGCAGGCGATGCGCACGGTCCGGATCGCATTTTCGATGTCGACGTCGCGTTCGACAATGACGGTATCGTCAAATCGATGAAGATGCGTGCGCTCGACAATGCCGGCGCCTATGCCGGCCGTGCGCCATTCCAGCTCGGCAAGCCGATCGGCGCGATCGTCGGGCCCTACAAGATCCAGAGCGTGAAATATCGCGCCATTTCGGTGACGTCGAACAAGGCCGCCCAGGAAGCGGTGCGTGGCTTCGGTCAGGCGCCGACCAACTATGCGATCGAGACCGCGATCGACAAGGTCGCGGCCGCGCTCGGCCTCGACCGCATCGAAATCCGCAGGCGCAACTTCATCCGCAGCGATGAGTTTCCCTATCTGATCCCGAGCGGGACGCGTTACGACAGCGGCGACTATCATACCGTCGTCGCCAAGGTTCTGGCGCATGCCGATTATGAAGGCTTGAAGCGGGAGCGCGACGAACTTCGGGCGCAGGGCCTTTGCGCGGGCATCGGCATCGCCGCCTGTCTCGAGCCGAGCGGCGGAAATTCCTCGTTCGAGCCCCTGCTGAACGATGCCAACAAGACCACGACATGGATGGAGTCCTGTCGCATCAATGTCGACGGACTTGGCTTCGTCACGGTGACGATCCACACGACGTCGTCGGGGCAGGGCCATGAAACGCTCGCGGCGACGGTGGTCGGCGAGGTGCTCGAGATCGACCCGGACCTAATTCGCGTGGTGCGGCCGGATTCGCTGAATAGCCTGCCGGGCAACAGTCCGGTCGGCAGTCGCATGGCCATCATGCTTGGCGGCGCGGCGTTCCATGCTGCGAGGAAGCTCAAGGCGAAGATCGTTCGTCTCGCGGCGCATCAGTTCGGCTGCGCGGAGAACGACGTCGTCTATCAGGGCGGTGTCACATCGTATCCCGGATCGAGCCGGAAGCTGAGCTGGGCTGAACACGTCAACATCGCCCATCGTAACTTCCATCTTTTGCCCGAAGGCATGGAGCCCGGGCTCGAGGCCACGCATGTCCTGCAGGTGCCGACCGCGAACAAACTCCCGGAAAACGGCCGCGTGCAGATGTATCCGTGCCACTCGTTCGAGTTTCATCTCGTGCTCGTGGCCTTCGATCCCGAGATCGGCAAGCCAAAAATCCGCCGTTACGTGATCGGGCACGACTGCGGCACCGTCATCAATCCGCATATCGTCAAGGGCATGACACTGGGCGGCATCGCGCACGGCATCGGCGCCTCGCTGCTGGAGGAGTTCGTCTACGACAGCGAAGGCCAGATGCTGACCCAGAGCTTCATGGATTATCTGCTTCCGTCGTCGCATGAGGTACCTCACGTCGAGATCGTGCATCACTGCACACCGTCGCCCTTCACCGTGTTCGGTCAGAAGGGCTCGGGCGAAAGCGGATATCTCGGCTCGCCCGCGGCGATTTCCGGCGCGATCAACGACGCGGTCGCGCCTTACGGCATCTCGTTCGCGAAACTTCCGATTCGAATAGCAGCGATCAGCGATGCGATCGCTGCGGCAAAGACCCTCAAGGAAAAAGTGCCATCATGATCATCGACAGCCACGCCCACCTGGTCCCGCCCGCTCTGCTGGATGCCGTTCGTGCGCAAAAGGGAGATTTCCCCTCGATCAAGCTGATCGAGGACGGCGGCAGCGTGGGTTTCTCATTCGCCGGCAACAAGCCGACGCGTCCGGTGTCCAAGCCGCTCAGCGACATCGCCGGCCGGCTGAAGTGGCTCGATGACAACAGGATCGATCGTCAGATCGTCGGCGGATGGCTCGACATGTTCGGCAACGAATTGCCGGCCGAGGAAGGCACGCGCTGGTCGCGCCTGATCAACACCCATCTTGCCGCTGCGGCCAAGGAGCAGCCGCGGTTCATTCCGCTTGCAACCGTGCCCTTGCAGGACGGTGCGCGTGCAGCGGACGTGTTGAAGGAAGCGCACGGTCAGGGCTTCAAGGGCGCCATGATCGGCACCCAGCCCAAGGGGAGGGGCGGCGTGCTCGACGATCCCTCCCTGCAGCCGTTCTGGGAGACCGCGAACAATCTCGGCTCGCTGATCTTCATCCATCCGGTGTTCGAAAGCGGCGACGAGCGCGTGCATGATTATGGCATGGCCAATGCGGTCGGCCGCATCACCGACACGCTGATCGCGATGTCGCGCCTGATCTATGCCGGCCACGTCACTCGTTACAGCAACATGAAGGTGGTTGCCGGAATCGGCGGCGCGGCGCTGCCGTATGTGATCGGCCGCCTGCGCCGTAACTACTCGCTCGACAAGGACAAGCTCGGCAATCCCGATGAGGCCCTGGCTGCGATGTACTACGACACCATCGTGCAGGATCCGCGTGCGCTGCGTTATCTCGCCGATATCGTTGGCGCCGACCGCATCATGATGGGATCGGACATGCCATTCCCGATCGGAGATCTGACCCCGCTCAAGATTGTGCAGGAAACCCCGTTCACCGACAGCGAGCGAGCCAGCATCAACGGCGGTCTGGCCGCAAAGCTGTTCGGACTGTGAGAGGCGCACTGTGAAGCTCGATATCGGCGGCAACGAAACGATCCCGACCTCGGTGGAAGCGCTCTGGGTCGCGCTCAACGACCCGGCGGTGCTGACGCGTTGTGTTCCCGGCTGCAAGAGCATGACGGAGATCGCGCCTGACAACTACAAGGTCGACATGCAGCTCCGCGTGGCGGCCGTCGGCGGATCGTTCGAAGGCGAAATCCAGCTCTCCGACAAGCAGGCGCCGAAGAGCTGCAGTATCCGCGTTTCCGGCGCCGGCACGCTTGGCCACGGCAACGGAACCGCGCGATTCGACATCGAGCCGGACGGCGAAGGGACGTCGCGGCTTGTCTACAAGGGCACCGGGGAGATCGGCGGCCTGGTTGCAGGTGTCGGACAGCGCATCCTTGCGAGCGTCTCGAAGCACCTGATCGGCCGTTTCTTCGTCGCCCTTCGCAAGGAATTCGAGTCGCCCATC
>JBQCIZ010000721.1:0-7994 GCA_051953235.1 Nitrobacter sp.
GACGAAGCGCGGGTGAAGGAGTTCGGCCTGAAGCAGATGTGGAAGTCGCCGAACGGCACCATCCGCAACATCCTCGGCGGCGTGATCTTCCGCGAGCCGATCATCTGCAAGAACGTGCCGCGTCTGGTTCCCGGCTGGACCAAGCCGATCATCATCGGCCGCCACGCCTATGGCGACCAGTACCGCGCCACCGACTTCAGGTTCCCCGGCAAGGGCACCCTCACCATGAAGTTCGTCGGCGAGGACGGCACGGTCATCGAGAAGGAGGTCTTCAAGACCCCCGGCTCCGGCGTCGCGATGGAAATGTACAACCTCGACGATTCCATCACGGATTTTGCCCGCGCCTCCCTCAACTACGGCCTGATGCGCGGCTATCCGGTCTATCTCTCGACCAAGAACACCATCCTCAAGGTCTATGACGGCCGCTTCAAGGATATCTTCCAGGACATCTACGACCGGGAATTCAAGACGCAGTTCGAAGCCAAGGGCCTGACCTACGAGCATCGCCTGATCGACGACATGGTGGCGGCGGCGCTGAAGTGGTCCGGCGGCTACGTCTGGGCCTGCAAGAACTACGACGGCGACGTGCAGTCGGATACGGTGGCGCAGGGTTACGGCTCGCTGGGTCTCATGACCTCGGTGCTGCTGACGCCGGACGGCCAGACCGTGGAAGCCGAAGCCGCCCACGGCACGGTGACCCGCCACTACCGCGAGCATCAGAAGGGCAAGGAGACCTCGACGAACTCGATCGCCTCGATCTTCGCCTGGACCCGCGGCCTCAGCCATCGCGCCAAGCTCGACAACAACGAAGCGCTGGCGAATTTTGCCCGCACGCTGGAGAAGGTCTGCGTCGATACCGTCGAAAGCGGTTTCATGACCAAGGATCTCGCGCTGCTGGTCGGCGCCGACCAGCGCTGGCTGTCCACCACCGGCTTCCTCGACAAGGTCGCGGACAACCTGGGCAAGGCGCTGGCGAAGTAACGAGCGCCGTCGCCGAAACAATCAAGGGCGCAGCCTGGCTGCGCCCTTTTTCGTTGTGGGGGCCCTGACATCAGGACGCCGTACTATTGCGGCGGGGAGCTAACGACGCGAACCGGATGGGGGCATCACGACCGACGTCGTCGTCCGGCAACCGGCGCATTCGTAGACGTTCAGTTGTTGGTCCGACTCCAGCGCCTCGCAATACGACGGGTGCATTGTCTGCCCGCACGTGTCGCACATGACCGGCGGTGGATTTTCATCGATCGAGTTGATGCTGGTCGCGAATGTCACGCATGGCCTCCGCCTCAGGAACCGGTGGACAGAGATAAATCGTCCCGTGCTAGCATGCGCGGTCACAATCGCACCCTATCGGAATTTTGGATCAATGGACGCCGTCAGCAGAGAAAGCGGGCCCGAACCGGACGCCGAGACCCGCGAGGACGACCGCTTGCCCGCGGAGGCCGCGCAATTGCGCGCCTCGCCCGCATTCGCTGCGGCGATTCGCGAATACACCGACGCCATTGCGCGTTTTCGCGAGGCGCCGCGGCTGGTCAACAAGCTGATGGCTTCGGAAACACGCTTTCGTTTGACCTCCTATGTGTTTTGTCTTGCTGCCGATACCGAAAACTACGGCCCGGCCGGCGGCGCCACCTACACCCGGCTGCTTGAACTGTGCGCGCAGCGGGAGGAACTCAGCCCGCGCATCCTCAAGACAACACTGGCCCTGTTGAAACTGGCGGGTTTCGTCAAAACATCGCGGAACGCCTCCGACCGCCGCTCGAAATACTACCATCCGACCGCGCGCATGATGGATTTCGTCAGGAAATGGATCCCTCATGCGGTGAACGCTCTCGACGTTCTGCAACCGGACATGCAGCGCGCGCGAATGTTTGCGCAAGATCCGGATTTCATCCGGCGTTTTGCCGCCGCCGCGGGACGCGAACATGCGGCCGGCATTCCGCTGATTGACCGCATGCCTGAATTCACCTGTTTCTTCGGAAAGCGCGAGGGCGCCATCCCAGTCGTGCTGGCGGTCATGCTGTCCGACATCGCTGGCACGCCGTTGCCGAGCCGTGCGCATATCGCCAAGCGTTTCGGGCTGTCGAAGAGTCAGGTCTCCAGCATCATTGCCGAAGGAACACAGATGGGGTTCTTCACGACCGACGCGGCTGGTATTCCGGCTGCAACCTCTCATCTGCGCGACAGCTACGCGCGCTTTGTTTCCATCGAACTGGCCTTCTATGCGCGGCACATGACGCCCGCGGCCTGACTGTCCTTCATCGAACCCACACCGAACACATCTGGAGACGCCCGCGCCATGACCCGCGACCAGTTCTGGTTCTTTCATCCGTTCCGCGTGCGCTACTCGGAGATCGATGGTCAGGGTGTGCTGTTCAACGCGCACTATCTGACCTTCTACGACACTGCCATCACCGAGTTTTTCCGCGCACTCGGCTACGATCAATACGCCGACGCCCAGAAGACCGGCATGGATTTTCACGTCGTCAAGGCGGTGGTCGAATACAAGGCGCCGATCCGCTTCGACTGGGAGCTCGACGTCGGCGTGCGCGTGGCGCGGCTCGGGAATTCCAGCCTCGTGTTCGAACTCGGCATCTTTCAGAAAGAGCAGACCGATCTCCTCGCCACCGGCGAGATAGTCTGGGTCAATACCGACCAGACAACGCACCGGCCGGCGCCGATTCCCGACGCGACCCGCCGCCTGATCGCTTCGCGCGAAACCCACCTCGCCTGATCACGCTGCCGACGGCGCGCTGGTTTCCGTCGTCGCTGTCGCACGGTCCACCTCGAGTAGCGCCAGCATGGCGCGGGCGATTTCCATTTCACCCATGATCACCGAGGTCGCACCGTGGAATTTCAGATGCGCGATCTCCTCATCGGAATGCGCGCGCGCGATGATCGGTAGGCCTTTGCTGATGGCACGCGCCTTGGCGACGATCTGTCCGCCCTCGAAGGCATCCGGGATCGCGACCAGCAGGCCCCTCGCCGCGCCGACATTGGCCGCCTGCAGCATGTCGGGCGCCGCGGCATTGCCACTGATGACCTCGACGCCTTCCTGAACAAGCTGCTCGATCGCCCCCGGATTATCCTCGATCACCAGCAGCGGCGTGTTGATCGCCCGAAGCGCCCGCGCCACCACGCGGCCGACGCGGCCGTGGCCGACCAGCACCACGTGATCGCGCTGCGTCGAGATCTGCAGCGGTTCGCGCGGCGGTACGCTGGCCTTGCGTGAAGGCGCGGCTTCCTCTTTTCGGCTTGCTAGGATGCGGTCGAGCACCGCAAAGAACAGCGGGTTCAGCATGATCGAGATGATGGCGCCGGCCAGCACCAGGTCGCGGCCGCGCTCGGTCATCAGCGACAGGCTCACCCCGAGACTGACGAGGATGAAGGAGAATTCGCCAATCTGCGCAAGACTCGCCGAAATCGTCAGCGCCGTCGATGTCGGGTGCCCGAACAGCCGCACGATGAGGAAGGCGGCGAGCGACTTGCCGAACAGGATGATGAACAGCGTCGCCAGCAGCGGCAGCGGCTCGTTCACGAGAATGGCCGGATCGACCAGCATGCCGACCGACACGAAGAACAGCACGGCAAAAGCGTCGCGCAGCGGCAGGGTTTCATTGGCGGCGCGCTGGCTGAGCTCGGATTCGCTCAAAATCATGCCGGCGAAGAACGCGCCGAGCGCGAACGAGACATCGAACAGCACAGCCGCGCCGAACGCGACGCCGAGTGAGATGGCGAACACCGCGAGCCGGAACAGCTCGCGCGAGCCGGTATGCGCGACGTAGTGCAAAATCCACGGGATCACGCGGCGGCCGACCACCAGCATAAACACCACGAACGCCACGACCTTGCCGAGCGTCATTGCAAGCGGCCACGCCAGCGCCGCCCAGTCGCCACCGACGCTCGCCTCGCCGTTCAGCAGTCCCGCAGTCGCCGGCAGCAGCACCAGCGTCAGCACCATGGCGATGTCCTCGACGATCAGCCAGCCGACCGCGATGCGGCCGCGCTCGGTCTCGATCAGCCGCCGCTCCTGCATGGCGCGCAGCAGCACCACCGTCGATGCCGTGGACAGCGCGAGGCCGAACATGATTCCCTTGCCGACGGACCAGCCCATCAGCCAGCCCATCGCGACCCCCATGAGGGTCGCCGCCGAAATCTGCACCACCGCGCCTGGCACCGCGATCGCGCGCACCGAGAGCAGATCCTTCAGGGAGAAATGCAGGCCGACGCCGAACATCAGCAGGATAATGCCGATCTCGGCGAGTTCGTGGGCAATGTTCTGGTCGGCGACAAAACCCGGCGTGAACGGACCCATCACCACGCCGGCGAGCAGATAGCCGACCAGCGGCGAGACGCGCAGGCGCTGTGCGAGGGCGCCAAAGCCAAAGGCCAGCACGAGGCCGACCACGATGGTGGAAATCAAGGGGGTGTTATGATGCATGGGGCATCTTGTTGCATCGGCGCACAGGATGCCAGACGGCGCGCGGCTACCCATCGCCGCACCGAAACAACGAAGATCAGCTACGGAACTACGCTATGCGCCCATCGCCGCGGCGATAGCGTCGAGCGCAGCGCTCGCCTTGCCGCCATCGGGTCCGCCGGCCTGCGCCATGTCGGGCTTGCCGCCGCCTCCCTTGCCGCCGAGCACTTCCGACGCCTTGCGCACCAGATCAACCGCCGAGAAACGCGTGACCAAATCGGGCGTCACGCCGACGACCACGCTCGCCTTGCCGTCGTCGCTGGTCGCGACCAGAGCGACCACGCCGGAGCCGAGCTGCTTCTTGCCCTGGTCCGCGAGATTCTTGAGATCCTTGATCTCGATGCCCTCGACCGAACGCGCCATCAGCTTGATGCCGCCGACGTCGCGCACGCCGGCGCTGCTTGCGGATGCCGATCCACCCCCGCCGCCACCCATGGCGAGCTTCTTGCGCGCCTCGGACAACTCGCGCTCGAGTTTCTTGCGCTCGTCCATTAGCGAGGCGATGCGCGCGGGCATGTCGTCCAGCGTGGTGCGCAACTCGCCGGCCGCGGTCTTTGCAAGCTGGATGGTGTCGTTGGCATGGCGGCGCGCATGGTGTCCGGTTAGCGCCTCGATGCGGCGCACGCCCGACGACACCTCGCTGTCGCCCAGCACCGAAATCAAACCGATATCGCCGGTTCGCTTGACGTGGGTGCCGCCGCAGAGTTCGACCGACCAGCCGAGCGCGTTGCTCGCAGCACCCTGCCGTCCCGCGTGCCCCATGGAGACCACGCGCACCTCATCGCCATATTTCTCGCCGAACAGCGCCCGCGCGCCGGCTTCGCGGGCATCATCGACCGCCATCAGCCGTGTCGTGACGTCAGCATTCTCCAGCACGACATCGTTGGCGATGTCCTCGATGCGGCGCAGTTCGTCGGCGCTGATCGGCTTGTTGTGCGCGAAGTCGAAGCGCAGCCGCTCCGGCGCGACCAGCGAGCCGCGTTGCGCGATATGATCGCCGAGCACCTGACGCAGTGCCTCGTGCAAAAGATGCGTCGCGGAATGGTTGGCGCGGATCGCGCCGCGCCTGATATGATCGACCTCCAGCGACAACGCCATGCCGGTCTTCAGCGTCCCCTGCTCGACCGTGCCGAGATGAACGAACAGGTCGCCGCCCTTCTTCTGGGTGTCGGTGACGCGGAAGCGCACGCCGTCCGCGAGAAGCACGCCTATGTCGCCGACCTGACCACCGGACTCGCCATAGAACGGCGTCTGGTTGAGAACGACAGCGCCGGTCTCGCCGGCCTTGAGGCTGTCGGCCTCCTTGCCGTCTTTCACCAGCGCGGTGACCGCGCCTTCGGCGGTCTCGGTCTCGTAGCCGAGGAATTCGGTGGCGCCGAGCTTTTCGCGCAGCGGAAACCACACCGCTTCGGTCGCGGCTTCGCCGGAGCCTGACCATGACGCGCGCGCCTTGGCCTTCTGCTTCTCCATCGCATCCGTGAACGAGGCGATGTCGACGCCGATGCCGCGGTTCCGTAGCGCATCCTGGGTGAGGTCGAGCGGAAAGCCATAGGTGTCGTACAGCGTGAACGCGGTCTCGCCGTCGAACATGTCGCCTTTCTTCAGCGCGCCGCTCTTCTCGTCCAGAATGGAGAGGCCCCGCTCCAGCGTCTTGCGGAAGCGTGTCTCCTCCAGCCGCAGAGTTTCCTCGATCAGCGGACGCGCACGCTGCAGTTCGGGATAGGCCTCGCCCATCTCGCGCACGAGCGCACCGACCAGCCGCCACATCAGCGGCTCCTTCGCGCCGAGCAGTTGCGCGTGGCGCATCGCGCGCCGCATGATCCGGCGCAGTACATAGCCGCGGCCTTCGTTCGACGGCAATACGCCGTCAGCGATCAGGAACGAGGACGCGCGCAAGTGGTCGGCGATCACGCGCAGCGAGGCCTTCATCGGGCCGTTCGGATTGGTGCCGGTCAGTTCGGCCGCGGCGCGGATCAGCGCGACGAACAGGTCGATGTCGTAGTTATCATGCTTGCCCTGCAGCACAGCCGCGACACGCTCGAGCCCGGCGCCGGTATCGATCGACGGCTTCGGCAGGCTGAGGCGGCTGCCGTCCGGCAACTGCTCGTACTGCATGAACACGAGATTCCAGATCTCGATGAAGCGGTCGCCGTCCTGATCGGCCGAGCCGGGAGGACCGCCGGGAATCCTGTCGCCGTGGTCGTAGAAGATTTCCGAGCACGGACCGCACGGGCCGGTGTCGCCCATCTGCCAGAAGTTGTCGGCGCCCGCGATGCGGATGATGCGCGAGTCCGGCAGGCCCGCGATCTTCTTCCAGAGCCCGAACGCCTCGTCGTCGTCGATGTAAACGGTCGCGGTCAGCTTGTCCTTGGGCAGACCGAATTCCTTCGTCACCAGATTCCAGGCGAGCTCGATGGCGCGATCCTTGAAGTAGTCGCCGAATGAGAAGTTGCCGAGCATCTCGAAGAAGGTGTGATGGCGCGCGGTGTAGCCGACATTGTCGAGGTCGTTGTGCTTGCCGCCGGCGCGCACGCATTTCTGCGAGGTGGTCGCGCGCTGATAGGGCCGCTTCTCGAGGCCGGTGAAGACGTTCTTGAACTGCACCATGCCGGCGTTGGTGAACATCAGCGTCGGATCGTTGCGCGGAACCAGCGGCGACGAGGGCACGATCTCGTGGCCGTTGGCCGCGAAGTAGTTCAGAAACGCCGACCTGATCTCGTTAACGCCGCTCATTGTTGTTCCATTGCGCCAAAACGGGCTACCGGCCCCGAAATGGGCCGTTTTTCCCAGCGACCGCTTTTAGACGGGGGGGGCCGCCCTGTCCAGAAAGTGCACAGGGGGATCAGGGGCTTGGCGCGACGTGGTCAGGCCGCGACATTGGGACTGGCCGGACGGCTGCGTCCCTCGTCGTCGAACAGATGGACCTTATTTCGGCCGGCGGTCTTTGCCGCATAGAGCGCCATATCGGCCTCGGCGAACAATTCGGCGATCCGCCGGCGATGCGGGCGATCGATCAGTGCGGCGCCGATCGACGCACCGACCTGCAGGCGGAGACCGTTCCAGAAGAACGGCCGGCACAGCATGGCGACGGTCTTCTGCAGCACCTGCGCGACGCGCGATGGCGTGGCGGGAGCGTGCAGGATGAGCGCGAACTCGTCGCCGCCCAGCCTCGCAACCAGCCCGGCATCGCGGAAAGCCCGTCGCAAACGCATTGCGATTTCACGTAAACATGCGTCCCCGGCCTCATGGCCGAACGTATCGTTCAACTCCTTGAAGCGGTCGAGATCGATCAGAACGAGCGCCGACGCGGAACCGTAGTTCAGGGCGTCGCCGACGACATCGCTGTAGCGCGCCTGAAACACGTGGCGATTCGCCAGACCGGTGAGCGGGTCGGTTTCGGCCTGTCGCCGCAGGGCATCCAGGGCCTGCCGCTCGGAGGTGACGTCCTGTTTGGCGCCGAAGATGCGCACCGTCCGGCCGCCCTCTTCGAGCGCATTGATCGAGAGCCGCATCC
>JBQCIZ010000722.1:0-3386 GCA_051953235.1 Nitrobacter sp.
ACGCCGATGGCGCCGCGGCGCTCGTTCTCGCCAAACGCTCGCTGGCCGACCGCGATGGCCTGCCGGTGCGCGCGATCATCAAGGGACATGCGACCCACAGTCAGGAGCCGCAGTGGTTCACGACGGCGCCGATCCCCGCGATCCGCAAAGTGCTCGACAAGGTCGGCTGGAGCGTCGGCGATGTCGATCTGTTCGAGATCAACGAGGCCTTTGCGGTGGTCGCCATGGCGGCACAGCGCGACCTCGGCATCCCCCGCGAAAAACTCAACATCAACGGCGGCGCCTGCGCGCTCGGTCATCCAATCGGCGCAACCGGCGCGCGGCTGATCGTGACGCTGCTGCACGCGCTCGAGGCGCATAACCTGAAACGTGGCGTCGCCGCGCTCTGCATCGGCGGCGGCGAGGCCACGGCAATCGCCATCGAGCGCGTCGCAAGCCACTGACGATGCATGTCGTAAATTGAGGGAAATATGTCATTCCGGACACGAAGGGCCCGTGTCAGATTGCGCCCTTCCAACGAGTCCCTGATCGCTGAGGCCCCATGATCTCGTCCTGGCTTTCCGCTGCCCTCGCCCGCCGCAACATCCACTACGGCTGGGTCATGGTCGCTGTGACCTTCCTAACCGCGCTAGTCAGCGCCGGCGCCGTCGGTGCGCCCGGCGTCTTCATCCTTCCGCTGCAGCAGGAGTTCGGCTGGACCACGGCGCAGATTTCATCGGCGCTCTCGATCCGGTTGCTGTTGTTCGGGCTGATGGCGCCGTTCGCTGCCGCGCTGCTGAACCGCTTCGGCCTGCGCAACGTGACGCTGACGGCGCTCCTGATCGTGGTCTCTGCGCTCGTCGTCTCGCTCGGCATGACCAAGGTCTGGCAATTGATGCTGCTGTGGGGCGTCGTGGTCGGCTTCGGCACCGGCATGACAGCGCTCGTCCTCGGCGCGACGGTTGCCGCACGATGGTTCAACGCACGGCGCGGCCTCGCCGTCGGCATCCTGACCGCGAGCAGCGCGACCGGGCAACTGGTATTCCTGCCGCTGCTGGCGGCGCTGACCGATCGGATGGGTTGGCGTCCGGCGCTCGGCCTGATGTGCGCAATGCTCGGCGTCGCCGCATTCGTCGTGCTGCTGCTGATGCGCGACCGCCCCAGCGATGTCGGCCTGCGCCCGTTCGGCGATCAGGGCGCCGAGCCGATGCCTGCGCCTGCACCGAACAACGCTCCGATCATGGCGGCTGCGCTCGGCACGTTGCGCGAGGCGTCACGCTCGCGGGTGTTCTGGGTGCTGTTCTTCACGTTCTTCATTTGCGGCGCCAGCACCAACGGGCTGATCCAGGTGCATCTTATTCCGTTCTGCGCCGACTACGGCATCCCGCAGGTGCAGGCGGCGAGCCTGCTCGCGGCCATGGGTATCTTCGATTTTATCGGCACCATCGCATCGGGCTGGTTGTCGGACCGCTATGACAACCGCTACCTGCTGTTCTGGTATTACGGCCTGCGCGGCCTGTCGCTCTTGTTCTTGCCGTTTACCGACTTTTCGTTCTACGGGCTGTCGATCTTCGCGATGTTCTACGGCCTCGACTGGATCGCCACGGTGCCACCGACCGTGCGCTTGACTGCGCAACGCTTCGGCGCCGAGCGCGCAGGTCTCGTGTTCGGCTGGATCTTCGCCGGTCATCAGCTCGGCGCGGCAACGGCAGCGTTCGGCGCGGGCCTGTCGCGCACAGTGCTCGCGACCTACCTGCCGGCGTTCTTTATCGCAGGCGGACTGTGCCTGATCGCCTCGCTGCTCATCCTGACGATGACCGCGGAGAAGAAGGCCGCCGTCCCCGCCGCTACGGCCGCATAGCCAATCGTGTCGGTCCGGCCGTCCGCACCGGCTCCGCAAGACGCGCTATTTCGCACAGCAGTGAGCGCGTCTTGCGCGGGTCGATGATTTCCTCGACCCAGAACTTTTCGGCCGAGCGGAACGGCGAGCGCAGCTTGTTGAGGCGATCTTCGATCTCTTTCAGTTTCGCGGCAGGATCGTCGGCCGCGTCGATGTCGGCGCGGTAAGCAGCCTCGATGCCGCCTTCCAGCGGCAGCGAACCCCAATAGGCCGACGGCCACGCGTAACGCATCGAGAAACGGTTGGCCGGCTGATGCACCACGCCGGCAACCCCGAACGAGTTGCGCACGATGATCGTGCACCACGGCACCGTGGTCTGGTTGACCGCGGCCATGGCGCGCACGCCGTGCCGGATGGTCGCCGACTTCTCCGCCTCAAGCCCGATCATGAAGCCGGGGCAATCCATCAGATAGACGATCGGCAAATGGAAAGTTTCGGCGAGATCGACGTAGCGCACCACCTTCTGGCACGCTTCCGCGGTCCACGAGCCGCCGTAATGATAGGGATCGCTCGCGAGCAGCAGCACCGCCCGCCCTTCCAGCCGCGCGAAGCCCGTGATGATCGGGCGGCCGAAGTTCGCGCTCATCTCGAAGAACGAGCCCTTGTCGACCACCGCATCGATAATGGGGCGCATCTTGTAGACCTGGCGGCGGCTGCGCGGCACCGCCTTCATCAGCGATTCCTCGGCGCGTTCGGGATCGTCGGTGCACGGGAGCGTCGGCGGAAGATCGTAGACCGACGACGGCAGATAGGACAGGAAACGCCGCGCGCACTCAAAGGCTTCTTCCTCGGTCTCGACCGCATGATCGACGCCGCCGGCCTTGGTCTGGATATCCGCGCCGCCAAGCTCCTGCTTGGTGAGATCCTGACCCAGCCGTTTCACCACCGGCGGGCCTGCGACGAACATCGCCGAGGATTTCGTCATGATGGAATAGTGGCTCGCAGCTAACCGCGCGGCGCCGAGCCCTGCGACCGAGCCGAGACCGAGACCGACCACCGGCACCTGCGCCAGATTGGCCGTCGTGTACCAGTACCAGCGCGTACCACCGACACCGCCCGGCAGATTGGCGGCGCCCTTGGTCTCGATCGTCTTGACCGAGCCGCCGCCGCCGGAGCCTTCGATCACACGGATGATCGGCAGACGAAAATCATGCGCCATCTCCTCGGCCATCAGCGGCTTCGCGGAAATCGAGGCGTCAGCGGAGCCGCCGCGCACGGTGAAGTCATCGCCGACCACGACGACCGTGCGGCCGTCGATCCTGGCGCGGCCGAACACGCAATTCGCCGGCGTCAGATGCTTGAGTTCGCCGCCGGCATCGTATTCGCCGATGCCTGAGACCGCGCCGATTTCGTGAAAGCTGTCCGCATCCGTCAGCTTGTCGATGCGTTCGCGAACCGTAAGCCGGCCCTGATCGCGCTGCCGCTTGACCTTGTCAGCGCCGCCCATCTCCCGCGCGAAGGCTTCGCGCCGGGCGAGTTCGTCGAGCTCCGGCTTCCAGGTCATTCA
>JBQCIZ010000723.1:0-4679 GCA_051953235.1 Nitrobacter sp.
AGGCTGCGGCCGAGAATGTAGACGGTGTCCGGTCCGGGCGTGATGTTGAGCAAAAGGCCGGAGAGGACGAACAGCCAGAGATCGTGAATGCCGAGCATGGATTGGGTTTTCCTCTCTGTCGTCCCCGCGCACGTGGGGACCCATACTCCGTGACGTGTGTGTCTAGTCGATAGCGCCAAACATATCTTGGCGGAGGCTCCACCTTTCCCTTTGAATCCAAGGGCTATGGGTCCCCGCGTGCGCGGGGACGACACCTTTCCGGTGTGTGATCATAAACTAGAACAGCGGCGTCCCCGGCACGAAGGCATCGAACGCCGCCCAGAACTGGGCGCGGTAGCGATCCTGTTCCTGCAGGATCTCGTGTTTCGATCCGGCGATGACGAGATGCGAGCCGCCGCGCAGATGGTAGGTGAATTCCTCGATCGCGGCGGTAGAGACAATGGTGTCGTTGCCGGCGGCGATCATCAGCAGCGGTTGCCGGATTTGCGATGGATAATTCATGGCGCGAAATTCGTGCATCGCCTTGAAGGCGGAATCCGCCCACGCCACCGTGGGCGACGCGAGCCCCAGCGTTGGATCTTCCTCGAGGATCGCCGCGTTGCGCGCGAACCGCACGGGATCCGAGGTGAAGGGATTGTTGATGAAGTCGGCCGCGCCTGTCAGGTCGCCCCCGCCACCCGGCACATAACGTCCGCCCATGCCCAGGAGCCGCATGGTCCGCAACAGCGCGCGCGCGGGAAACGAGGTACGGCTGCCCGGCAGGTCGATCATCGGCGCCGACAGCACGATGCGATCGAACCAGCGCTTGCCGGAATGCGCGACGCGGATCAGCACCGCGCCTCCCATCGAGTGGGCCAGCGCGAAGTACGGCGGCGGACAGTCCGGCATCACCACCTGTTCGACGAAAGCCTGAACGTCGAGTTCGTAGTCGGAGAAGCGTCGCACGTAACCCTTGCGCCCGTCGCGCAACTGGTGCTGGGAATGGCCCTGCCCGCGCCAGTCGATAGCAGCCACCGCGAAGCCGCGGTCGCGCAGATCGCGCACGGTCTCGAAATACTTTTCGATCTGCTCGCTGCGTCCGGTGAAGACGCAGACCGTACCCTTGCGTCCGGGCGGCGGAGCCCAGCGCGCGAAGCGCAGGCCGATCCCGTCGGAGGTTTGAATGGTGCCGCTGACGTAGTCTTCCGGAGCGGGATTTGCGGGAATCGAAACGAGCGTCATGAGCGGACCGGCGTAGGCGGTAAGCCCCGGAAAGCAAGGGCGGGAACGTCAAAAAGCAGGCGAGAAACCGGAGCGGCCCACCCTCTTGAACGCGCTTGAAGCCCTCCCATATCACCTTCGTGCAGGCCTCTCTAGGCTGCACGCAGACGAAAGCCCGGCCCGATTGGCGGGCGGGTTCATCAAACAGTCGCTCAATGGAGGACTACCCTATGCGTACTTTCGACCTCACCCCGTTTTATCGTTCCACCGTCGGCTTCGACCGCCTCTTCAACCTGCTCGATCAGGCCAATGGCGATGCGCCGGGCTATCCGCCCTATAACATCGAGCGCACTGGCGAGAACGACTACCGCATCTCCGTCGCCGTCTCCGGCTTCGCCCAGAACGAACTCTCCATCGTCGCGAAGGAAAACACGCTGACGATCAAGGGCGAGAAAGTCGCCAACGAGAACAGCAAGGACAAATCCGAGGTACTGTATCGCGGCATCGCGGCGCGTGCCTTCGAGCGTGTGTTCCAGCTTGCCGATTTCGTGCTGGTGAAGAACGCCTCGCTCGAGAACGGCCTGCTCCATGTCGATCTCGTCCGCGAGATTCCGGAAGCCAAGAAGCCCCGCAGCATTCCGATCGCGACCTCCGCACCGAGCGCGCCCGTGATCGAGAACAGCGCGGAGAAGGCTGCGGCCTGATCGGCACTGCCGAACCTCCAAGATAGAAAAGCGCCCCGGTGCCCCGGGGCGCTTTTTGTTTGGCCGCTATCCCTCCCGTTGTGAGAGGGATGACAATCTCAGTTGAACCCCTGCACGGGCGGCATGTCCTTGGTCGGCTCGATCGTGGCGTCGGGCTTTGCGGGCGCTTGCGCCGCGACCTCCGGTTTGATCTCGGCCGGCTTGACTTCGGCCGACTTGGCCTCGACGGCAGCGGATTGCTGGACCGGAGCGGCGGCGGGCTTCGACTTTGCGGTCACATGCTTCGGCGTCACCACCGCGTGGGGCGCGGGCTTCGGCAACGGCACCGACGACGGCGTGCGGCTGGCGTAGCGTTGCGGGATCGGCGCGCCGCGGCGCGCTTCGATCACGCGCGGCGGAGGACCCACCGGCCCATAGGTCGCGGTGAGATCGTCGCTGACATGATCGCCCGCGAGATAGGCCGGTACGAATCTGACAATGCGCCCGTTCCTGGCGTCGATCACCAGTCGCCCATCGTCGCCGTTGCGATTGATGACAGCGATCGTATAGACGAAGCCGCGCTGACGCGGCATGCCGAGCGGTGAGAATCCGTTGTCGCGCACCACGGTGTAGACCTCCGGCGCCGGCAACAGCCGCGGGCCGTACTCTTGCACTGGACCCGGCGGCATCGCCGCATATGGTCCGTCCATATCGGAGACGACGATCGCAGGCTGATCGATCTCGTAGGGCGTCAGCACCTGCGCCTGGGCCCCGGTAACGGCAAGAACCGCCGCGGTAGCGGCAAGCATCGCTACGGCCGGCATGGCCAGCCATCCTGTGAACGGCTTCATCGTCTTATGCTCCTGTGACCCCATGGCCCGTCTGCCCTGTCCAAGCGGATCGTTGCCGCTCCCGCGCAACTTCGTTGCGCGAGGGGAATTTCAGGGCTGAATTGGGCGGTCCTTGGGCCGGATCAGGGCGTGTTTTCTCCAAATCCGGGGCAGGCTCACGCGTGCCGCGATCCGGGCATAACTACCACGCGGCCGGGGACTCCCGCGCGCTTGTGTGATAGACAAAAATTTGGCAGTGTCATGGTTAGGACAGCAAAGCTGTCTTAATTTTGACGGCCGGCCTGGCATGGGCCTGCCGCCAAATCCGGGCGTCTGACGTCCGATTATGGGCATGGCAAGCCGGTTGTCCATCGGGGACGTTGGGCGCCAGGTTTGAATTCTTAAAACTTCGGCTCGCGGCGTGCGAGTGGTGGCCCCAAGGTCGTCGATCGGGGGTGCCGCGACCGCCCAAGGTGCGCCAAAGACGCAAATTACGTTTCGGGATGTCGAAATCCCGGCCGAGAAAGAGGACTGGACTGAGATGAGCGGATCGTCGTTCGAGCGGGAAAACATCGGGTTGAATTCGCTGTCTGCGGATTCGGCCACGAAACCGTTCGAAACCGCGCAAGTGTCGACGACCGAACATACGTGGCGTCCGCCGGCGGAAGGCCTCTACGACCTCAGCCAGGAAAAGGATTCCTGCGGCGTCGGCTTTATCGCCAATATCAAGGGCCAGAAGTCGCATCAGATCGTGTCCGACGCGATCGGCATTCTCTGCAATCTCGAACATCGTGGCGCAGTCGGCGCCGATCCGCGCGCCGGCGACGGCGCCGGCATTCTCGTTCAGATTCCGCACGGCTTCTTCTCGCGCAAGGCCAGGGAACTCGGCTTCGCGCTGCCCGCGCCGGGCGAATATGCGGTCGGCGCACTGTTCATGCCGCGCGACACGGCGTGGCGGAAGGTGATCCAGAGCATCATCGCCGATCAGATCAAGGCCGAGGGCTTGACGCTGCTCGGCTGGCGCGACGTGCCGACCGACAACTCATCGCTCGGCGTCACCGTGAAGCCGACCGAACCGCACAACATGCAGGTGTTCATCGGCCGCAACGGTGCGGCGAAGACCGAGGACGACTTCGAGCGGCGGCTTTACATCCTGCGCAAGTCGATCTCGCAGGCGATCTATCAGCGCCGCGAGCGCGGCCTCGCCGGCTACTATCCGTGTTCGCTGTCGTGCCGCACAGTCATCTACAAGGGCATGTTTCTCGCTGACCAACTCGGCAGCTACTATCCCGATCTGCACGAGAAGGATTTCGAGTCGGCGCTGGCGCTGGTGCATCAGCGCTTCTCGACCAATACCTTCCCGACCTGGTCGCTGGCGCATCCCTACCGCATGATCGCGCACAACGGCGAGATCAACACGCTACGCGGCAACGTCAACTGGATGGCGGCGCGGCAGGCTTCGGTGCATTCGGAACTTTACGGCAAGGACATCAGCCGTCTCTGGCCGATCTCCTACGAAGGCCAGTCCGACACCGCCTGCTTCGACAACAGCCTCGAATTCCTGGTGCAGGGCGGCTACTCGCTCGCGCATGCCGTGATGATGATGATTCCGGAAGCGTGGGCCGGCAATCCTCTGATGGATGAGCAGCGCCGCGCCTTCTACGAATACCACGCCGCATTGATGGAGCCGTGGGACGGCCCCGCGGCGATCGCCTTCACCGATGGCCGCCAGATCGGCGCGACGCTCGATCGCAACGGCCTGCGTCCTGCGCGTTATCTCGTCACCAAGGACGACCGCATCGTGATGGCGTCCGAAATGGGCGTGATCAAGATTCCGGAAGACCAGATCATCACGAAGTGGCGGCTGCAGCCGGGCAAGATGCTGCTGGTCGATCTCGCGCAGGGCCGCCTCATTCCCGACGACGAGATCAAGGCGGAGCTCGCCAGGAGCCATCCGTATCAGGAG
>JBQCIZ010000724.1:0-2615 GCA_051953235.1 Nitrobacter sp.
GAACGGCGGGTCAGGCGGATTACCGATGAACAGATCATGCGCGAGCGCGGTCTGCACGATCGGACCGAGCGCACTCAACGCCGCGCCGGCGGCAACGGGATCGGTCGCATCGGCAGCGACCAGCAGCGCCGGACGATCGCCACGCCGCACGCCGCGCTCGAAGCCGCGCGGAATCTCGACACCGAACAGCACCTTGCCGGATTTCAGCAGGTTGTCGAAGGTCTCGACATCGTGCACTTCCTGCGTGAACCGGAAATACGACGAATTCTCGAGCGCCTTGAGGATCGAGCGCGCGAGGTCGCTGTCCTCCTGCATCAGAACGGCCGTCGGCAGATGACGTGGTGTGGTATTGATGGCGTAACCGAACAGCAGAAGCTGCATCACCGGGATCATCACGATCATCGCGAACGATACCCGATCGCGCCGGAGCTGGATGAATTCCTTGACCAGCATCGCGTAGCTGCGCCGCCAGAAGCCGAACGGCCTCTCTTTCTCCGGCGTCGCGCCTGCGACGGTCATGCTCATTGGAAATTATCCTTTGAGCGGCCCATCAGCTCGATAAAGACGTCTTCGAGCGACGGCTCGCTCTGCTGCCAATGCAGATCGCCCCGCGCGCGATATGGCGCAATCGTCGCTTCAAGCGCCGCCTGATCGCGCCCGGAGACATGAAGACTGGTGCCAAACGGCGCAGCCATGTCGATACCGGGCTTGCCTGCGAGTTCGGCCGAAAGCCCGTTGAGATCGCCGCCGGTCACCGTGTAGGTGGTTAGCGCCGAGTTCGCGATCACCTCGTCCACGGTGCCATGCACGAGCAAGTGGCCATAGGCGATATACGCGATCTCGTGGCAGCGCTCGGCTTCGTCCATATAGTGGGTCGAGACCAGCACAGTCAGGCCTTCCGCGGCAAGCGCATGTATCTCATTCCAGAACTCGCGTCGCGCCTTGGGATCGACGCCCGCGGTCGGCTCGTCGAGCAGCAGCAACTGCGGGTTCGGCAGTGTGCAGGCGCCGAGCGCGAGCCGCTGTTTCCAGCCACCAGACAGTTCGCCGGCCAATTGCTCCTCGCGGCCGTTGAGCCCGAGCCGCTTGATCATGGCGCGCGCCGCAGCCGGTGCGTCGCGCAGGCCGTAGAGCCGCGCCACGAACTCGAGGTTCTCGCGCACCGATAAATCCTGATAGAGGCTGAAGCGTTGGGTCATGTAACCGACGCGACGCTTGATCTTGTCGGCATCCCTACGGATGTCGTAGCCGAGGCAGGTGCCCTTGCCGCTATCAGGCGTTAGCAGGCCGCACAACATACGGATGGTCGTGGTCTTGCCGGAGCCGTTGGGGCCGAGGAAGCCGTAGATCATTCCGCGCTTCACCTGCATGGACAGGTCATGCACCACCTCGCGGCCATTGAATGATTTCGACAGGCCGGAAACCTCAATCGCGATATCGGATGCAACTGCCTGTACCATCGCGCGGCTCTCAGTGCGTCGCGGCGTCAAGCTGGACGGTGATCGGTTGCCCCACCCGCAGGCTGTCCGGCTTGTTGGGCCGTGCCTGAATCAGGAACACCAGCTTGTTGCGTTCCTCGAGGCTGTAGATCACCGGCGGCGTGTATTCGGCCTGCGTGGCGATGAAATAGATCTTGGCCGTCAGGTCTGAAGCGCAATTGTCGCAGGTGACGCGGACGTCCTGCCCGATCTTGAGCTTCGGCAAATCCGGCTCCGGCACGAAGAAGCGAATCTTCATATTGCCTGGCGGCATGATCGACAGCACCGGCCGTTGCGCCGGCACCATCTCGCCCTCGCGGAAATAGATTTGCTGGATGCTGCCGGCGACCGGCGCAAACCCCTTTCGCCGCGACAGCCGCGTCTGCGACGTATTAACCCGCGCCTCGGCCACCCGCAGTGCGGAGACGGCGGAATCGAGGTTCGCCTGCGTGCCTGAACCGGTCCTGCTCAGCGACGCCGCGCGGTCGTAGGTCTGCTGCGCATTCGCCAGCGTCGCCTTGTTCTGGTTGAGATCGGCCTGCTGCAGTTCATCGTCGACTGAATACAGCGGTGCACCAGCCTCGACGGCGTCACCTTCGCGCACATTCAATTTGGTGACGCGGCCGCTTTCGTCAGGGCTGACAAAAATCATGTCGGCCTCGACCCAGCCCTGGTAACCCGGCGGCGGTTTCTGGCCGCAACCGGCAACGAGAACCGTCAGCGCCAATGCGGCACCGGCGCGCATGAACATGTGCGGCGAGGTCATGAGACGCTCCGTTCGCCAAAAATCAGATCGAGATGAACCCTCAGCATCGCCATGGCGTCGAGTGGCGCATGCCGTCCGAACAGGCCCTGCCACATCACTGCGACCATGGCCGGCGCAACCACGATCTGGGGAAAGTCGGCCAGACGCGCGTTGCGTATTTCGCCGCGCGCAATGCCGTATTCGATCAGCTTGCGCATGCCGGCGATGCCGCGCGACACCACTTCACGAAAATAGAAATCGGCGAGCGACGGAAAGCGCGCGCCTTCGGCCATGATCAGGCGCACGATGTCGCCGCGCTTGGTCTCGGCAACCTCGCGCACAAACGTCTCGGCGAAGCGTTCAAGAACATCCCGCACCGATCCGCCCGCCGC
>JBQCIZ010000725.1:0-2865 GCA_051953235.1 Nitrobacter sp.
GCGCGCTGGGCTTCAGCCATAACGGTATCTCTCCCTGAATGCGGGCACTGGGCGCCCGGGCGTTGCAATCTTGATGCGCCATTGGTTGGGAGGCGTCAACGGCCGCAGCGCATGGGGGTATTCCGTCTCGCGCAAAACGGAACGCGCTACCTTCGCTCATGTGCGCAACCCGGCGCCGAATTGGCATCGGTGAGGGCGCAGACACGATCGGAGTCAGAGGAGGTCGTCGCTCTCGATATTCAGACGTTCCGCGTGATCGCTTCGCAAATAATCGGCGAATGCCTTGCTGAGCGGCGGAAGCGTGCGATCCTTTTTCTTGATGAGAGCGATCTGGCGGGAAAAGTGCGGATCGCTGATGCGCCGCGACCGCAGGTTCGGGATCGCCGCCACTTCGCGGGCCGAGGCCGGCAGGATGGTGATGCCGAGACCGGCGCGCACCATGCCGAGCGCCGTCATGATGTAGGTCACTTCGGCAACCGGCTTCGGCATCAGCTTGGCCTTGCTGAAGGCTTTGTCGGTGACGGCACGGACGCTCGTATGCGTATCCATCATGATGATCGGAAACTGCGCGAGGCGCTCGGCATTGATGCGCGAGAATTTTCCGATCGGATGTCCGTCGGGATACACGACGTTCATCTCATCGCCGGAGCGGAATAAGACATCGATGTCGGGGAAGTCGACCGCGCCGCCGGTCAGGCCGAGATCGACATCGTCGGAGCGGACGAGGTCGATCAGCGAGCCCGCCACGCAGTCGTTCACGGCGAAAGACGCGCCCGGATGCTGCTTGCGGAATTGCCGGATCGCATCGGGGAGCAGGCTGGCGGCGAGCGAGGGAAGCACGGAGATCCGCACCACGCCGTGCAGCGCCGTCGAGGTGTTCCGCGCGCTGTGCAGCATCGAGTCGAGGTCCTGCAGCGTACGCTCGAACGTCGGAAGCAGGTCGCGCCCCATCCGTGTGAGATTCACGGCGCGTGGATTGCGATCGAACAGCTTCAGTCCGAGCGTTTCTTCCAGGTGCTTGATGTGGACGGTGAGCGTCGGCTGGGAGACGTGGAGGAATTCGGCGGCGCGGGTGAAGTTGCCGAGACGCGCAACGGCGATAAAGGAACGCATCTGCCGCAAATTGACATCCATAGAGATATCGTATTGCTGAGATTGAAATATTTCAATAGCCGTATAGTTGATTTGCTCCCCGAGACGGGCCAAAAGGGGACCGCAAAACGACAACAACCCTAAATCGGAGAGGAAACGCGATGATAAGAAAAGCATCGATCGCGCTTGCGGCAGTTTTGGCACTTGGAACGCAGGCTTTTGCCGCTGACGCGCCCGCGGAAATCAAGATCGGTACGCTGTACGCCTCATCGGGCCGCTATGCATCGATCTCGATGCCGGTTCACAGCGCATTGAAGCTCTGGGTCGAGCAGAAGAACGCCGAAGGCGGCGTCTACGTAAAGGCCTTCGACAAGAAAATCCCGATCAAGCTCGTCGCTTACGACGACCAGAGCAATACCGCGACCGCTGCGACGCTCTATAATCAGCTCGTCACCCAGGACAAGGTGGACATGCTGGTCGCAGATTCCGGCTCGGTGCTGACGGCACCTGCCGTGACCATCGCGCGCGACCACAAGATGTTCCTGTTCGACCAGACCGGAACCGGAGCGAGCTTCTTCTCCAAGGACAACCCTTACATCGCGCTGATGGCCGACCCGGTCTCGACGATCTGGCCGAAGCCGGTTGCCGATTTCATCACTCATGACGGCCCGGGCCTCGGTATCAAGAAGGTCGCGATCCTGTATTCGACCAACGAATTCACGGGAACGCAGGCCAATGCGGTGCGCAAGTTCATCAAGGACTCGGGCGCGCCGATCGAGATCGTCTACGATCAGGGCATTCCGACCGAAACCACGAACTACACGGTCATCGTCAACAACATCCTGGCCAAAGAGCCGGATGCGGTGATCCATCTTGGCTATGCGCCGAACGATATCGCGTTCCTGCGCAACGTCCAGGACGTCGGCGCCAAGTTCAAGATGCTGTTCTGCATCTATCCCGGCCTCGAAACCGAACTGCTTGAGAAGAACGTCGGGGCGAAGGGCCTGCAGCACGTCTTCACCTACGTTCCGCCGCAGGAGCTGGAATATCCGGTCAACTTCGGAATGAAGATGGCGGACTTCAAGAAAGCCTGGGACGCCAAGTACAAGGACGGCAAGGTGGAGTTCGGCTTCAACTCAGTGGCCGGCTACACCACCGCGCTCGTTCTGGAAAAGACGCTGTCAGTTGCGACCAGTCTCGACCAGATGGAGCTGCGCAAGGCGGTGTTCAGCTTGTCCGGCCAGCTCAAGACACTGGACGGCACCTTCGCGCTCGACGAGATGGGCGGCCAGATCGGCGAACTGACGCCGCTCGGCCAGCTCGAGCTCAACGAGCACGGCCATATCAAGTTCGTGTCGATCTATCCGCACGAGACGGCGACCGGCAAGCCGGTCTATCCGCGCCCGTGATCGGTCGCATCCTGATAACGGATCAGCATCGGAGTCCGCTCTGATGCTGTATCCGCTGGTCGCCGGTGTCCTGTTCGGGCTTTATTTCAGCCTGGTCGGCATCGGCCTCAACCTCGTGTTCGGCGTCATGCGCATCGTCAACCTTGCGCATGGCGACTTCCTGATGCTGGGCGCGTTCGTCGCGTTCGGCATCTACACCGCTACCGGCCTCGATCCGCTGGTCGGCGTTCCCGTCGCGTTTGTGCTGTTTTGCGTGGCCGGTCTTCTGCTCTACTGGGTTCTGGTGCCGCGGCTGCAGCGCGCCCGCGATCCGGAGATGCTGTCCTTCATTCTGTTCTTCGGCTTCTCGCAGGTGATCGAGGCG
>JBQCIZ010000726.1:0-2249 GCA_051953235.1 Nitrobacter sp.
TGGCGGAGAGAGTGGGATTCGAACCCACGGTACGGTTTCCCGCACACACGCTTTCCAAGCGTGCGCCTTAAGCCACTCGGCCATCTCTCCGGGCGCCCTCTCATGACGGGGCGCGCCGGCTTTTGCAAGAGACCCGCAGGGTTCAGCCGAGATTTTCCGTAAATATCTGGATTTCAAAACGTATTCCGGCCGCCCCGGACCCTGCCGGAACGGCCGATTCGCATTCAGACGTGCCAATCGCTCTTAATGAATTCGCGCGCTTCCGGCACCGGCGGCCTGCCGCGTCCATGGATTGGACGGACCGGCGGGAAGAACCTCGTTTTCATTGGCGGACGCCTCGTCCAGGGTGCGTGTATCCTCGAGCGCCTCGATGAAATCCGCAAACCACTGCTGGATAGTGCCCGCGCGCAGCTTGCGCATCATGGCTTCCCAGCGCATCCGGCGTTCCGTCAGCGGCATCGACAACGCCGTGACGATGGCGCGCGACATGCCGTCGATGTCGTGCGGATTGACCTGCAGCGCGGTCGTCAGTTCATTCGCCGCGCCGGCGAATTTCGACAGCACCAGAACGCCGGGGTCGGCGGGATTCTGTGCGGCCACATATTCCTTGGCGACCAGATTCATCCCGTCATGCAGCGGCGTCACCAGGCCGACCTGCGCGGTCCGATAAAGGCCGGCCAGCACGGTCTGACTGAAACCCTTGTTGAGATAGCGGATCGGCGTCCAGTCCACCTCACCATGACGGCCGTTGACATCACTGACCAGCCTGGCGAGTTCGCCTTGCAGGTTGCCGTAGGCTTCGATGGTGCCGCGCGACGGGGTTGCGATCTGCAACATCGACACCGTGCGCTTCAATGCCGGTTGCGCCGCCAGCATGCGGTCGAAGGCGTTGACGCGGTTCACGAGGCCCTTGGAATAATCCATACGATCGACGCCGATCACCAGCCGCTCGCCGTTCAGGCTGCGCCGCAATCGCGAGACCTCCGGATGCGAGGCGGCCTTTGCCGCCTGCAACGCGAATTTGTCCACGTCGATCCCGATCGGGAACACCGCGCAGCGCGATGCGCCATAGCGCGATGTCACCACGCCGTCCGCGATGGCGAGGCCGAGTTCGGCCTGAACGTAGCCGAGAAAATTCTCGCAATCGTCGTCGGTCTGGAAGCCGATCAGATCGTAGGCGAGCATCGCCTCGATCAGTTCGCGATGATGCGGCACACATCCCATGATCCCGCGGGCGGGCCACGGGGTGTGCAGGAAAAAGCCGATCGGATCGCGCACACCGCGCTCGCGCAACTCCGCGCCCAGCGCCAGGAAATGATAATCCTGAATCCAGAACGCGGTCTTCGGCTTGCGGAACCGCATCAGGGAACGCGCCATGAAGGCGTTGACCTCGCGATACGACTGATAGTCGTCCTGCGACACGCGAATCAGATCGGAACGGGAATGCAGGGCCGGCCAGAGCGCCGAATTCGCGAAACCTTCGTAGTAGCCGCCATAGTGCGCCGCCGGCAGATCGAGCAGCGCCAGCGCACCGGCGCCGAGCGCTTCGATTTCAGCGAACGAATCCTTCTGCGAACCGTCACGCACGCGACCGCTGGAACCCACCCAAACCGCGCCGGATTTCTCCACCACCGGCAACAACGCCGCGGCGAGGCCGCCCGTCATGGGCTCATTGGCCCGCGCGCGCGCCACACGATTTGAAACAACAACGAGATTCACAGGGTCCCCTCCCGGTTTCGTACTCGTTAGATAAACGTTCGTTCATCAATATGGTTCCTCGTCACCTTTCCAGCCAAAATGACACCAAATTCGGGCAATGCATGAGTGGAACTCACTCATTTCGCCGAAAATAAATTTTTATCGAGATCGCGCGTGTCGCTCGATGCGCGCCCTCACCAAAAACGTTTTCAGAGAAAAATCCGAATATCGAACAGCTTGGCGGAAAGTTCCCTGACCTGTTCCTCGGATTGCGCGCCAGCGCTGATGCACGCCAGGTTCCGCTATTCAGCGGAAGCCGCCGCATTCTCGAGCAGACGGCCGAGCCACGCCCGCACATTGCGCGGCGCGCGAAAATGGCCATCGACGCCTTTTGCGATGCGACCCACCGAAAACGAAAGACCCTTCATGTCCGGCATGATCGCGAATACCGTTTCGTCGGTGATGTCATCGCCGATGAAGACGGGACGCCGCCCCTTGAAGGGCTCGTGCGCCATCAACTCGGTCACGCCGGTGGCCTTTGTGAATCCGGA
>JBQCIZ010000727.1:0-17051 GCA_051953235.1 Nitrobacter sp.
TCTCAACATCGCTCATTATACTGTCCCCACCGAAAAAATGCGTGATGGCCCGGCACCGTCACTGAGTTGGATACCAGTTGCAGATCTTGTCATCGATAGATCCTACCAGCGCGACGTGTCGCGGGCCGGCTCCATCAATATTCAAAGGATCGCCGACCAATTCGAGTGGTCGAAGTTTTCGCCAGTGATAGTCGCCCCGATAGAGGGTGGACGTTTCTCGATCATCGATGGACAGCATCGGGCCACCGCCGCCCTATTGCGCGGCATTGAAAGTATACCTTGTCAGACAGTTCACATCGACCGAGCTCGCCAGGCAGAAGCCTTTGCGGCGATCAATGGCAATACAACTCGCGTAACCCCTCAAGTGGTTTACTATGCACGACTAACTGGCAAGGATCCTTTGGCCGAAGAAATGTCTCGCGTGCTTGCAGCCGCAGGCGTGACTGTCTGTCGGGGAAGCAGAACGCTTCGTGACATGCGCCGCGGCGAGACGGGCGCGGTGGGCGCTCTCTTCAAACTGCAGAAAAAATTCGGTTCGGAAACCCTAATCGCCGCGCTGCAATGTGTGACGGAAACGGGTGAAACGGGAAATCCCGGATTCGTTCGAGCGACGGTGATCGAACCTCTATGCGAAGTGCTCAACCGAAATCTAAAATGGCGCGATGCCGGCGAACGTTTGCTTCGCGCCATGGATAGTTTCGATTTCATAGAGGCATGGGATGCCGCGACGGAGGGACGGAAAACTGTTCCGAGCGTCACGGTTCAAATGCTTTTGGCGGAAGCCATAACGTCTCATCTCACGGCAAAACTGACACCCCAAAAGGCGAAGGCCGCGTGACGCGATATTGAAGCGCTACCTAGAACCCTCCACGCCGCCCGGCATTATTCCGGCGGCCGGTTCCTTGGCGGGGAGCCGTCCAGACCTGTCCACTGAGCCCGCTGGGATGACCGGCGGGCTTCTTGTTGGTGGTTCGCGGGGCGGCCCCAAGCCGTAGCGGCTGGACTCATAGGATAGCCGCACCCTACGCTGAGGCATGTCCCGTATCCTGACCTTCCTGACCGGCCGCAACCTGCCGACGATCTGGCAGTCAGCAGCGGACGCGCCGTCGATCATCAACGAAAAGACGATCCGGGATTTCACGCGGGTCGTTGAGCAGACCCGAATTCTCGAACGCGAACGCGCCTCCCGGCAATCCCACGACATCAAGGCCGAGATTGAACGGCTGGACCGCCTCTTCGAGGACTGATGAGCACGAAGTCCCGCGAACACCTCTATGCCTCATCTGTCCGGGCGTCAGCGGAGCGTGCCCGTGAAGCCCGACGTCAAGCTGACATCCTTGCCTGCAAGGCTTGGACGGACCGTATGCTCGGCTTCCAGGGACCGGCCCAGCCCTCCCCGATGCTGGGTGACGCGCTCAACGCCGGCTTCCGCTATCTCGAGGTGCGCTGTGCCGGTTGCGACCTACATTCCACTGTCGATCTGACGATCGTGCGCCGGCCGAAAGCGACCACGCCGATCCATGAGCTCGAGCGTTGGATGGCGTGCAGAGACTGCTCCCGGGTCCGCGGTTACCGAGTTAAGCGCGGGCAGCTCGTGGCGTTACGACACGAGCCGATTTCTGCAAAAGACCCGCCCTCCCTGTCTTGGCCGGGCGAGCGATAAACGAGTACGCGCTAAAGTCTAGTTGCTCTCGCCTTCTGGTTGCGGTTGGATAGAGCCGGGTCTGGGGAGGCACACACATGAGGGCAATAGGTATCGTGGCGCTATGCGTCGCATTGGGTGGCTGTGCAGGCGCATCCACAATACCGTTGGCACAGGATACTGTTCAGATCACAGCCCGCGCTGCTCCGATCTGCGGCGCTGTGGGAGCCGAGAAGATCGCCATCCGTCAGGCAGCGGTGGAAACTATTCGCAGAGGGTATGACCGCTTTATCATTTTGAACGCACAGGCTGGTGGCACCTATGCCGGCAGCACTCCCATTGTAGTCCAACGCTTAGGGGGCGGCGTAACAATGGCAAGCGGCGGGGCGCCACTGATCGCGCCCAATCAGGGTCTTGTTGTGAAGATGTTCAAGGATGGCGATCCCGCCGCCTCGAACGCGTTATCTGCACGGGACTCGCTGGGCGCTGATTGGCAAGAGCAGGTCAAGAAAAACACAATCAACTGCTTGGGATGAAACTGATAACACGAAGCGATTAAACGTCCATGTGGTCATTTTCAAGCATGTCGCTATCAGCAGCCACGCTGCTAGGAAGCATTGCGAATTGGGTATTGGTCGTGAGTCTCATTGGAGGTGTCGTTTCCACATTCGTGATTGTCCAAACAACCAATATCAAAGAGGAACATTGGGACGCTGACCGCCTACGCTCCAACGAAAGAATAGCCGAACTTAGCGCGCAGGGAGAACAGCAACGAAAAGATACTGCGGACGCCAATGCAAGAGCTGCCGAAGCAAATCAAAAAGCCGAATCGGAACGACTTGAGCGCATTAAGCTTGAAACCAGGCTAGCCCCACGAACGCTAGATAACGACTCAGCCGCTAAGTTGCGAAGTGAATTGACCTCATTAAAGGGCATTTCGGTGGACATTGTACAATATCCATCAGCCAGCGCGGACGTTGCGCCGTTGGCCTTAGCTCTTCGGCAGATATTTGACGCGGCAGGATTAAATGCGAAAGTATTCACCCCCATGGGGCTGGATGCGGTTGTCACCGGAATACTAATTCGCCACTCGGATGGAGCGCCCGCAAATATTCAATCGGCTGCGGCTCAAATTGCGAGCGCCCTAAACGAGGCTGGATTGACGGCTGGTGTGTGGCAACCCTTTCCCGTTAATGAGCCCATTTCTGGTGCATATAACGGACCCGGAACAGCGATCGCCGAATTGCGCGTCTTGATCGGCGCCAAACCCGCCGTGCGATAGCTCGAGAAAACGAGCGGGCAAGGTGTTGATGGATCAAAGCAATCTCAGTATCGGAGCGTCAATTCGCAAGCGGTACGATGAGATCCAAACACTGCTTGGTTTGGGGCTGCATGAACCGGCGCTGATTTTGGCGTTGGTAATGGTCGCAGCGGCGGCTGAGCGCTATCGTCGTCATCACACAGAAAATGGTGACAAGGCACCGGGCGACGACCGCCGATGGTTCGTTCAGTACGTTCAACAATGTCAGTGCATTCCGAAAATCGAATCAAGGGAAGCGAACGGCGAGCTCATTTCGGAAACAGCAGTGATTCTTTACAAAAACTTGAGGAACGATGTCATTCACGAGGCCACTATTGATCCGGATCTATTCAAAAGGTCGCTCTTTTCGGTATCTGCTGAAGGGGGAAAGCAGATCTTCGGGATTCACATCATTAGAGATCTTTCGGAGGCAATCAGACTTGATCCATTAGGTCGACGCGAATTTCTTGATCAGATTTCTAAATTCGAAAACATCGTCGAGTTTGTCGGCGATGAAACCAAAGAAGACGTTTTCAAAAACTTTACGAACCGCTTCGGCCTGACCGCGGCCCGAATGGGGATATTGGAACTAATCGTGACCGCGCTCAGACCAGAGCAACTCGCAAAAGCTAGCTACAGCGAAATGAGAGCGCTTTTCGAAAACCAGCTGCTGCCAAATTTGCACCAATGCGGACTAAACAGTGGTGCGTTAACGGGGCTGCGGTCGGCAAAAACGCCGATTTTAGATAGCTCGAATGCGCTGACAGTTCCCGGCCATACAATCATTCAAGAGTTGGCGTCGCACTATGCGTTGAGAAGTTAAATTGCATCGATAAAACCTGCGATTTCCGGATGCTTCTCCAGCCACTTGAGTAGATCGCCCAAATCGACGCCAGCGCAGTCGTGGCCGCCTTGATTCCAAGCAACCACCCATAGCCGCCCGTGATTTACCAATATCCGCGCAGGACCATCTTCGCCGGCCCGAACACCGTCTAGTTCCACTGGTAAGCTGCAAGACTTGTCTAAGGTTATCATCCGACAACTCCCCTCGTCTGCTGTCGCTTCACGACCGAACTGATCTGACGCGGGAGGTTGCGCTGAAGGTTGTCCATGCTCGCCATCAGGCGAGTCACGGCCGCTTGATCGGCGCCGCGGGCGTCTATGGAGATCGGCATCGACACTGATACGGCACCGCCGATGGTCGATCGCAAAACATCATTCGGTATGACCTGCGCTCCGCGAGAGAGATTCACTAGCTCTGGTCCCTTTTCTCCAACGATCGACCAGCCGCCAGGCGCGTTGTCGGTGCCAGATGCAAAGGCCGGGACCAAAGGCAATCCACCCACGGACGTCGCACCGACGGCGCCTGCAATGCCGCCGGCAGATGTAAGACCGCCAAACAGGCCGCCACCGATACCGAGGGTCCGCATCAGCGGCCCGACGATGTAGAGCTTGATGATGACTTGTTCGATATCCCGAAGGATCGATTTGGCCATGTCGCTAAAGCCTTGGCTGGCAGTTTTGGCTCCGCTGGCAATATCCGTCAGGCCGGTCGTCAGATCATTGCTGACCTGGGACGAAACTTGGCTGAGCGCCTGATTTGTCCGCAACGCCTGAGCCTCCACGCTGCCCAAGGCTGTCGCAACATCAGGATACAGGTCGCGAAGCTGGTTCGCGATCGCGACATCTTCCGGCGATAGCAGGGCTGTCTGCTGGCCGCGGGAGATATCGTTCGCGATCCGGGCCTTGGCCAGCGCGACCGCTGCCGCCTCAGCCTTGTCCTGCAACACCTTGAACTGGGCTGCCTGTTCGGCGGTTTCCTTCCCGCCGTTCGCCTGAACAGCGCTGGTCTCCTGGGCTTCAGCCCTGAATCGCGCCAGCGCGCCGGCACCGAGGCCGACCGCTTTCGCATCCGCCTCGGTCTGCTCAGCATGACGACGCAAAGCGTTGATGGCGCGGTCGACCGCATCGTTTACGTCTGTCTGAGTTTTCTGGTCGGCCGGATTCTTGGAGGTGTCCTTCTGTACGCCGTAGGCGATATCCGTGGCAGCCTGCATGGCCTGACGAACGGCAGCCGGGTTGCGAAGCTGGGCGCCCAACTTCGCATTGGCGGCGACAGCGCCAATCTCCTTGGGATCGGACGAAATGCCAAGCGACGCTTCCGCTGCCGCGCGGCCCTCAGCCGTCGTGGTGGCTGCCGTTATGGCCGACCAGATCGACGCATTGCCGATGAACTTGCCGAACCAATCCGGAACCTGCTTTAGAGCCAGATAGAGGTCCGTCGCGTAGCCGACCGCCTTGGCAATGGTTTCGGTAATGTCGACCCAGCTTTCGTGGTAATTCATTCCGAGTTTAGCGAGATCGTCTTGAAGCGGCTTCCATTTGTCGGCAAGCACCTTTTGTGCTGCGTCCATCCGGTCCTTCAACTCGATTGCACGGCCGACGTCTTCGGGCGAGATAATCTTCGCCTTGCTCATGGCATCGGCGCGTTTGATCATGTCGTCGAGGTAGCCGCTATCTTTCTTCAGGGCATCGGCGACCTGCGGCCCGAACGCCTTGCCAGCAATATCGAGTGCGGCGAGCCGCTCGCCTTTCTGCAAGGCCTGATCGATCAGCGATATCGTGGCCCTGAGTTTATCCTCTGTCGTCGTCGATTGGCCGAGCTGGGCAACGCCGGTATTGCCCTTGAAATTGCCAGCCTCGCTCAACTGTCCGACCCGCTGCTGCAGATCGGAGCCCCCAAGCTTGTCGTGGGATGCATCCTTAAATCGCTGAAGCGCCTCGGTCACTGCATCCAGCGATTTGACCGCCTCGCCTGATTTCGTGAAACGCTGATAGAAGTCGGTCGTTTGATCAGTGGACGCGGCGGCGCTGGCGACGCGGTTGAACTCTTCGATCTTCTGCTTCGCCAGTTCTGTGGCATAAGCCATCAGATTGAAAACGGCTTCGATCGCCTTAATGCCCAAGTAAATCTGGCCGATAACCGGCAGCATGCGACCGAAAGCCAGTGTGGTTTCGCCGACTACGCCGCGCGAGGCGAGCCAGCCGGCGTTCATCTCGATCACCTTGGTCGTGATACCGCGAACGGCGGTCCCGACAATCGAGCCGGTCCGCTGCATGTCCTGCTGAAATCCGGAGACGTCAGCAGATATCGGGATTTTAAGCGGAGGCGCCGGCATTCTCGCCTCCGACGAACAGGCCGGCCAGGACACGGAACGCCAGGGCGGCGTTCTCGCCTAACGGCTTCCCGGCTACATTGTCGTCAATCATCTTGATGGCCTCACTCAGCGGCATGCCGCCGCCCCAGAGCCCCAGAACCAGGATAACTTCGACGTCGCGCAAGCCATAGACGCCCTGTTCGAAACGCTTCAAACACGCCCCGACTGTATTGCCGAACTGGCCATCCAGAACGTGGTTCATTCCGAAACGAGCATAGAGATCGAGAGGCTGCGCACCGAGCGCGCCATCCATCACCTTGAGAACGTAGGGCTGGCCGAGGTCGAAATCGTGTTCTTCGCCCGCCCATGCTTCGCGTCGCCCGCACGCGCTTACCTCAGTCATTGAAAGCCTCCTGGACCGCATCCTCGATATTCTCCCGGATCTCGCCCTGCATCGCCCGCGCGGTGTTGTAGAAGAACGGCTGTGCCGGATGCTCCTGGGTGCCGTATTCGACGAAAAGCGAATAATCGGCGACGCCATGCGGGCCAGCCTTCCCGTGCACCGTCGTTGAACCGCCCGCGACCACTTCAAGATCGGTGTCGTTCTTCCGTCGCCGGACTTTCACGCTATCGCGCAGTGCGCCCGTCCGCACAGGTGCAGCCGCCTTGATAGCGTTCGCGAGCCGATCAGCCTCCGTGGCAATCTTCTGCGCTAGCCGCCGCTTCACCTTAAACGGCAAATCTTTCAGGTAGCGCTGTACGTCGTCATCAGAAGCCATCGAGATCAGCCTCTGAACTGTTCGATGTGTTCGGCAATATAGCGGATCGCGGCCAATCTGCGCTCGTCAGGACCGCGGAGGCCCGCGGGAACGAGATCCTTTGCGAGTTTGAGTAATTCGGCCTGACGCTCCCGAGGTAGCGAGCGATAGATGACCTTGGCTTCTGGCATGTGAATCGACATCGCAAATCCTCCCTACATCAGCGTGATGGTCGCGCTGTTGTTCGCAACGTTTGACGCGGAGCCGCTCAAATTGGCGTATCGGATGACTGACGTTCCGTTCGCTTCGATCAGAGCCGTTCCCCAATGATCGCCGGTATCGACGTCCATAACGGTGAACTTGGATGCGCCGTTGAATTTGATCGCCTGCTTCGGGGCTCCGAAGTCGGCATACATCTGAGCCCCATGGATATGCCCCGTGCAGTCGCTCGCTTCGATTCCGGCGCGGTCGACACTGCCTGCAGGGTTCAATGTTTCGACATAGAACCCGTTGATGTAGAGACCCGTGACCTTGGAAAAATAGCACTCGTCAGACCCGAAATTGCCTTCGGCCTGACAGTCCGTGAGCTGGAAGCCTCTTGGGCCGATATCGTTGAACGTCAAATCGATCCCGCCCGCATTCGAGCTGCTGTTGCCGCAACCTTCGACGCGATTGCGCGTGAAGTTGATATGGTTGAGCGCGTCAATAGCCGGATCATTCCGGATTCCCGCCGCGGCGCTTCGGAAACGGCCGCAGGTGTCATATTCAATGTCGACGAGATCGACATTCCAGTTGGAGTCCGCAAAGTAAACGCCGTCGCCGGGAAGCTGCATAAACTTCACCTCATCGAACATCCGGGCGGATCGGTAATTGCCGCCGAGAACAGCACCCTTCAAATCAGAGTTCGGGTTAACGTTCGTTCCGTCGACCGTGAAAGCCCGGAAGCCACAGATGGTCCGATCGAAGGGGTAAATCCCATCCGTCCCGTCATCGTGGCAATCGAGCGCCACGGTTGCGTTGAGACCCCTGAAACTCAGGATCGTGGCCTGCTTGCCGCAGCCCTGCAGCCAGACCTGCCTGCGGGCACGAAGGCCGCGCACCATGTAGATCGAACCGGCCGGGATCAGGACAAGACCGCCTCCCGCCTCCTCCGCAGTGTGCATGGCGCAGCGGATGGCGGGAGCATTGTCCGAACTGTTACCCACGATGCAACCGAAGTGCGATGCATCCCATTCGCCGCGCCGACGCTGCACGCGCAACCACGCGCCTGCCGATCCATCCAGAGCCGCACCAGCCTTAAAGACGACCGTTCCCTCGAGATCATCAGGAACGATCTTCAGCGTCATGGCCGATGTGTCGGACAGACTCAACGCCGACCCATCGATTGCATTGACCCGCGATGCAGCGAGAGACAATGTGTTGGCGTCGACCCGAATGGCGTAATAGTACGTATTCGTGCTGAGACCGTTCACAGCAGATGTCACGATGACGCTATCGCCATCCCGGAGGCGATGGCCCGGTATAGTGATCTGGTCACCGGAAATAGCTGAACCGCCTATCGAGCGCGGCGATACCGTCGATGAAACATCCCCGCCATCGTAGGCCCAATAGCCAGCCCGATCACCTTCGGCGACGAACGCATATTTATAGATCGATGTATCCAACGCTTTGAGTTGCGTCCGATTGGCAGCGATGGCGGGAGCTTTGCCGATCAGGCCATTGACGGCGTTCTCCAGTTCAGTGCCCCAGACCTGGCAATCACCGCAATCGATCTGCCGAGGATTTCCTCCGCCGTCGGCCGGAGCAAAAATGGCGTTAGCTAGTTTTGTAAAAATGGTCATTGAACAATCCCAACGTCAGGATGGCGTTTAGCGATAGCCCCGCCGGCAGACCCTCGGCGGGGCTATCCCGTTTAGGCCAATGTCGTCCGCAGGAGCTTGATGGCGTTGTTGTTGAGAACGCAGCCACCTTCCCGACGCCGCACAAAGAACTTCACACGGCCTGGCGTCGTGATGTTGTTGTCGACAGTGATGCGAAGCTGGGTCCGATCGGCCAAGATATAACCGCGGCGGAAATTACCGAACGCGATCGGGAATTTGTTCGTCCCGATATCGTCCATCTGTTCCCAGATTTGTACGGGGAAACCGAGCAGCATATCCGGCTGGCCGGCCTGCAGGCTCGGCTGCCAGAGGTACTGACCCGTGGTGTCCTTCATTTTTCGAACGGCGCCGGCCGTTACGGAATTCATCGTCCAGTAGGATCCCGGCCGGTAGATGGCGTTGACCGAGTAAATGAGGTCGATCAGTGCATCAGGCAAAACTTCCGCGATTGCGGGCGAGCTTTGCGAAATCGACGGCACGAATTGGTAGGCTCCCGCTGCCCGCAAGGGCGAAGCTTCATCGACAGTCGATACCGGCGTCGTGTTGAGCATGCCGGTCGGCTTGTTGGATCCGTCACCGCGAATGACGGCGGCGCCCTCCATAAACGCGAACTGTTCCGAGACTTCACTGACGAGCCAGTCCTGCACGTTGAAGAAAATGTCGTCCAACGCCCATTCAGTGACCTGAGGATACGCGTAGATCTCGCCGAACGTGGGCAGACGTTCGCGGAGCTGCGGGGTGCCGGTCTCCGTCCGCGAAGTGGTTTCTCCGACCCAGCCGGCCTCCGCGCCGCCGATATTGACGAGATGCTTGAAATCACCGGTGCCGACCCGGACGACCTTGACGAGGTTGCGAACCGGCGAAAGCTTGATCTCGAGTTTCTCGATATCGCGAGCTATCTCCTCGGGCACGGCAAAGGCACCGTCGGCGCTCGCTCCGAGGTTGACCGACTTGCTTTCGATCTTCTGCTGGAAGTCACCGAGCGCCTGCTTCACGGTGCCGTCGCGCGGATGCCGAAGGTAATTCAGGAACAGTTTTTTGTGTTCGTGGGCTTCCTCACCCTCCCTTCCGGCAGGCCGACCCGGAATCGAGCCCTTCGCTTCGATTTCTTCGAGGCGATCAATGAGACCTTCGACCTGATCGCCGATTTCGCTGATGGCCGTTTTCACGTTCTCCAGGGTGCCATTTGACTTCGAGACGAAGGCCTCATGAGCCTCGCCCAATTTGTCGATGGCGCCCTTGATCTGGACGAAATTGGAATCAGAAACTCGCGCGTTCATTGCATTTGCTCCAGCTATCAGCGCCGAATGATTTCGGACGCAGGTGTGACGTTGATGGTGGTGGATTTGCTGGAAGCCGAAACGGCAGCCACAGGATCAACCGACGGAGCGCCTGCATCCCGCAGGCAGTCGTGACGCTGGAAATCAATGCCGTTGCAGGTGCCGCCTGTTTGCCGAGGTGCCAGAATCCCTCTGACAGCCCGAGACGGGAGAGCTTCAATCGAACACCGATTTGCAGAGTCGAATCTAAGGCGCTTGTTCCGTCGCGTCAACGCGGGGTGTTCTGGGCTGTGGGTGACGGTGCAAAACTTGGGTCCAAGGTAACGTACCTTCATTGGATAATTTCTCGTTCGTTGCTGATATCGTCGGCGAGCTCGGCGAAATACTCTTGGGCTTTGGCGCGGCCATAGACGCCTGCGATCACGCCGAAGGCGGCGCCGGCCAGCAGGCTGGCGACATCGATCGGGGCAAAAACCTTCGTAAGATTGGCCGCCAACGCCGTCATACGCGCCCGGGCTTCATCGAGCCGGTCGTTGTTCTCGAAAGTCATGCGAGACCCCCGCAAGCTACCGGGGAGCCCGAAGGGAATTCATGACCGGCAGCCGGGACCGGCCGCTCCGGAAATCTTTCGGAAAGCCAGATTAAAGTTCCGAGATGGCCAATGTGGCTTTTGCAAATTAGCTGCCTGAGAACATCAATCTGCAAAAACGCGAAACTTCGGACAGCGCCGGTCCTCAATGCGCCTCGGAAATCCTCTTTCACTCCCCCCGCAGCCGCTTGAGCGCGTCGGTGATCGCGTCGTAGTCCGTTGCAGGACACGCCGCTGCCCAAGCGCGCGAACGCTCCTGTTCGGCCTCCTGAGCCTTCCGGCGTGCTTCCTTGGTTGCCTTGCTGTGCCGGCCGTGCGTCACAGCGTTCTGATTGCCGATCTGGCCACCCCGTTTTCTTGCCGGCATTCGTTTTCGACCTTTTCCCGAAATCTGCGGAAACGCGTGTTGTTGTGGGGCGCCGGTCCCTGATGGACGTCAAGATTTCCTTTGGACAGCCCCCGCTGCTCAAACCCCGATCACAGCGATCACAACGGTCACAGAACAGAGGGATCATTACTCGCCATCCTCTCTGTGATCGGTGTGATCGGTGTTATCGGGGTAGACAGGTTCGACCCAGTAACGCTTGCCGATCTTGTGCAATTCGCCCGATTTAGCCATCTTTCGCAGCAATTGGCGGACGTTTGCCCGAGGTTGACCCGTCGCATCGGAGATTTCGAGCGGTGTCATGGGTTCGCTGTGATCGTTGAGCGCGGCGACGATCACAGATCGCTCATCAGATCGACGCACATCGGCAGCGTTACCGAGGACGGTCCAAGAGCCGGCCGTGAAGATCACAGCGGTTTCCTTTTCCTCGACATCGCGACCGCGGACGTAAAGGGTCCGGCCGTTCTGGTCCTGATCGAGGACGATGGTGGTATCGGCGCAGGCGCTCAGTCCATTCGATCCCGACAGGGATTCCAGCGGATCGTCGGCACCGCCCTTCTTGGTATGGTGCAGACCGAGAACGGCGACGCGGTTTTCGGTCGCCCATTCCTGGAGGGGCGCCCAAGCCGAATAGTCGTTCTCGTAGCTGTTGCGGGCCAGACTGCCGGCAGGTTTGATGCGCTGTAAGACGTCGATAACGATCAAGGTTGGTGTCTGCACCGAAGCGCGCCACTTCTCGAGCTCGGTAATGAACCCCTGATCAAGCTGCGGTGCCTGCGTCACCCATTCCAGACGGGACAGGTCTGGAACTCGTTGCTCATCCGGAAAGAGCGCCTTGATGCGACCCTGTATCCGGCGCGGTCCATTCTCCATGTCGATGTAGAGAACGTTGCCGACAGCGCAGTCGATCGAGCCCATCGCCACGCCCCCGGTTGCCACCGCAACCGCCCAATCGATCGCAAGCCACGTCTTGCCGAGCTTCTGTCGGCCGGCAAGAACCGTGAAGCCCTCGTAGAGATAGCCGGGCACGACTTCCCGCAATGGCGGATAGCGCGTGGCCATGATGACGTTGGTGGAGGTTCTCTCGAACCTGATGCGCGGTTTCGCCTTGGGCTGCTCAGCCGTTTGTCGTTGGCGCGCCTCCCAGCTCGCCTTGGCCGCGGCGTCGCTCATGCCGCCATAGGTCTTATCGCCGCGCCAAGGCGCTTCGTTGGCTGGTGTCGGGTTCAGCATTCTGCATCCCTTTGACGCGCGAAGGCGTCGCCCATGATTTTCTGGATGTGATCTTGCCCGACGGCGCGGACCAAGCCGGACCGCTCGGCGGCCGCCTGGAGTTCGTCGACTGCGTCGTGCAGCGTCAGTGATGCGCTGGCCCACAGGATTGCGCGGGCATCAGCACGGGCTGTGAGAACTTCGAGCTGCCAACGGAGCGAAGTCATCGGCGCACCTCTGCGCCGAGGAATTCACCTAACACGAGCGCACCGGCGTCGGCTTGGCCGACATCTTCGAAGCGATGACAGGATTGCCAACGGGTGCCGTGGCTCTCGTAGATGACGGCGAATTGCACCTCGCCGGCGCTGGGATCGCGGGTCGATGTTACCGCGACGGTGCCGCCCACCGCGCGAGTTGCGATCTGGTGCGCAAGGTCCGTCATCGTGTGGCTTTCGAATGGACAATGAAGGCGTCGCGGATGATGCGAGCTTCGTGAATGTCTTTGCGGGAAAGGCCGATGTCGGCGGCCGTGGGTTTTAGGCGTTCCGGTTCAGAACGCCCAAATTTCCCATCGTGGGCCGAGGCGACCTCACCACGCTCCTGCGCCGCATCGTATTCGTCGGCGAGGCGCCACTTAGCCTGCGGGTGCGGAAAGTTGCCGCACCTTTCGAGCGCTTCGATGCATGTGATTGCCTGCATGCCGACGCGCCTTAAACAGCCGCTTCCGCAGTCGCGCGCGATCCTTTGCGGCCTCGACCAGGTCCTCCCGGCTTTGTAACTGGTGCGCCGCCGGAATCCCGCTCAGCAATACGAGCAGCGATCCAGTCCTCGATCTCGGACTCGACCCACGCGCGGGAGCGCTTCCCGATCAGAACTGCCACGGGAAATGTGCCGGCCTTAATGCCAGCGTAAATTTCAGTAGTGGAAATGCCGGTGCGCTCGCGCACCGCCGGAAGTCGCAAAAGCCTGCTTGCCATTTCGTGCCCTCTCGCGGCGTTTCGAATGGCTACAGAACTGCTGGTGCAACGATGATTTGCCTAGATGACGGGCGCGAGCTTGTTGGTGGGAAAGTCAGATACTTGGTGGGAAAGTGGATAAGTTGGTTTTGTTGCAAGTTGCAACGAGACTAGCCAGCAGCCAACATCATGCCGCGCCTCGCGATCTTGTCGAATTCTACGAGGACCTCGATGATCGATGCCTTTGGCCCTTTGTCGTCGCGAATGCGGCGCAGCAGCGCAAGGTGGTCCGCCGTTATCGGATCATCGCCAATCGTTTTCTTGCTCATCTTATACCAAGCCCGCACGCTTTCAGCGGGATGACCTATGATCTCCGCAATATCGGCGCTTGCTGCGTTGGCTGACAGTCGCGACAGCGGCGGGGTTCGGTCGCGCGCCAGTTCGACCATATGATAAACATACATGAGGAAAAGCGGATTCATTCGAGGGCGACCAGTCTTCATTTGCGGTCTCCAATTGCTACCACCTTGCCCTTACTTGCGCCAACGGGCGTCGAAGCACAGAACCTCGCCCAATCGCTCATCAGCTTTCGACGCTTTTCGACGGCGGTAGAGCGGCGATAGGCTGCCTCTGTTTCATCCACAACAACGTGAGCCAGTGCGGCTTCAATAACGTCGCGCGGGTAGTTGGTGCGATCGCCGCACCAGTCACGGAATGACGATCGAAAGCCATGAACGGTGAAGCCGGGTCGCAGACCGCGCAGCAGTTCAAGCATCGCCATGTTCGACAGAGGTCTTCCAACGCGCGCGCCGGGAAACATCAGATCCTCGGCATCAGAGATGCGAGGCAGCGTCTTGAGGATTTGCAAAGCGCGATCACTCAACGGCACGATGTGCGGCCGTGCGCTCTTCATTCGCTCGCCCGGTACCGTCCAAAGCTTGCCGGCAAGATCGAATTCTGAGCGCCGGGCACCGATCGTTTCGTTGGTGCGGGCTGCGGTCAGGATTAGGAATTCTAAAGCTTTGGCTGAAACATCATTCCGACTCCGTAAGTCCGCCATCAGGGCAGGAAGCTCGGCGTAAGGCAGCGCCGGGTGATGCCGAACGCGCTCGGCTTTCCGCTTGCGGCTCGGCAATAGCTTATCCAGGTGGCCAGTCCAACGCGCCGGATTCTCGCCTTTGCGCTGCCCGCGCGCCGCGGCAGCATCCAGCACCCGCTCAATCCGGCCGCGGAGCCGCGCCGCCGTATCCGGAATCGAATCCCAAATGGGCTCGATGACTTTCAGAACCAAGGTGGTGTCGATTGCTGACACCGGCAATTCGCCGATGATTGGGTAGGCGTAGTTTTCGAGGGTCGTCCGCCACTGCTTGCGGTGCACCTCGCTTTTGAGCCCCGGGAGGTGCGTCCGCATTAAACTTTCGGCCGCATCCTTAAAGGCGACATTTTGCGCTGCATCAATTCGTGCGGCCGTGCGCCGCTCGCGGCGAGCTTCTATGGGGTCACCGCCATCCAGGATCATTTGCCGGCACTGGCGCGCACGCTGGCGGGCCTCAGCCAAAGACAGCGTGTTGAGGCTGCCAAGCCCCATGAATCGCTCCCGGCCGTCCCGCTCAAACCGGAATACCCAATTTTTTGATTGGCTCGTGCCGGTCTTCGTTTTGAACTCGGCCACCCTAAGGTAGAGGCCTCCGCCGTCAGCATACCGGCCCGGCTTGGCCAACTTCGAGACCGAAAGGGCATTAAGCCGGTTCGAAGGAGCCACGATTTTGTCCCCGCATCTGTCCCCGCCGCGGAGGCCAACATAGTCGAAAGCCCGAAAAAGTCCTAGAACAAAAAACCGCTTTATCCAGAGGGAAATACAGGAGAATTAGAAAGTCCTCGTATGTCCCAAAACGCTATGTTTCGGGACACCCCTTCCGCCAATCACAATTTTTGAGATTAACGTCGGTTCGCAGCCGTCGGCCTGCAGCTACAAGCTCGCCACCACAAAGCTCGCGGCGACAAGAAGCCCGGCAACACACGACAGAACGACGTCAAACCGCTGGGTCCGGACGCGCGGAGCGTCGTTGGGGTCAAAATCGGGCACACGCGTCTCCACTGGCAGCTTAACGGGCTGCCTCAAACCTTAACGCGCGCAGCGTTCCGGAGTTCCACGATCAATTGCGATTGATATTGTGCCGCCTAGCGACCACCCTCGATCGCGGCGGCCGACACACCAAAACTAGTTCGCGAGCACGTGAAAGATCAGGATTGGCGCAACGCCAAGCACGACCGACCAAACGCCAAAGGCGGAAACCATCAGCGTATCCTGCGCCCGCAAGGCCCAGCGGTTGATCGGATATTTCGGCGAGCACGGAATCTCGGTGTTCATTGTCCCCTCCCCAAGTGTCGGAGGATCAATAACCGCCAGATTTTAAGATCCGGGCGGCGAATTTCCGTGCATTCAAACAAGCCGCTCAAACAAACATTTACCAAACGGCGGCCGCGAACGACCGCCGTACGTCAGTCGAGACCGCGCTCGTGACTGAGGCGAACCATCTCCTGAATGAAGATCGCCTTCTGCTTGTCGTCCAGACTCATGAACAGCGGCTCGGCGGCATCGGCAACATTTCGCTGGTCGACGGCGCGGTCGTTGAGAAACTGGGCCTCGTTGCGCATCTGCTCGATGATGTCGTCGGGAGGATCACGTTTCGCGCGCGCGATCCGGAGATTCAGACGCTCCGCGCCGTTATGGCCGAGATAATGCATCGCGCTGTTGAACGACGCCCAGTGCTTTTCCTGCTCAGGTGAGAGTTTCAACTCATCCTTGATACGGGCAATGTTCGCATCGCTGTTGGCGACGATCTGCTCGGCCGTGAGTTGAACGGGCTCGTTCGGCTTCACTGTCTGTGCGGCTTTCGATCCTTTCCTGCCCTTGACTGTCTTTGCAGATTTTTCAGCCGAACCGGACCGGCCACCCTGCACCGGACCGCTGATGCTGCTCTTGTTGTCGGAGGCTACGCCAAGAACGCCGGTGACTGCACCAACGACGCCACCGATGGCGCCGCCGAGCACGCCGCCGACTGGCCCTGCCGCCTTGTTCCCGGCTTTGGCCCCGTCCTGGACGCCTTTGACCAAGCCTTGCGCGTGCAGAGTGGTGGGCGCGGCAAGAAGTAGCAGGATGAAGATTCCGATCGCAACAAAGGCTTCTGGACAACGGCGTCGCCCGGTTACTCTGATCATTGTGCCCTTCCCGTTGCCGCCCGCGATTTGGCGGCGAGACCGTCGAGGTCTCCGCGCCAACACTATCGTTGCGCGCTGATGCGAGTCCACGGGTCGTGAGGCAGCCATCGGCGGCGGAATTTCGCTCATCTTCTGTCGTTTGCGATGCCGGAGTCCGCTCCGCTTGGTTCAATCAGTTCGATTTGGTTCAATCAAAGGACTCGTGTGCGGTGCGGCAAACGCGTTACGCGCGGAATCCGGCAACGCGGACGCTTTCGGTGCATGAATTTTGACCATCGGCGTCCTGCCGTTTCTCCGACCAAAATTTAAGAAATCGGAACGCGTTGATTTCTCGACAGATGCGGACAATTCTGTTCAGATCATAAAAAAACAATCACCTCCGTCTCCTCCGGGACGGAGAATAAAAGAAGCCAGTTCAAACAAGGCACCACAGTTGGCTCATCAGGGAGAAGATGCCATGACTCGCAGGAAGCTTTCTCGACGGCAATTTCTGGCCACAACAGCCGCGTCCGCGGCGTTGATTTCGGCACCATATGTGCGCGGCGCGCATGCCGCCGGCAAACTTTCAATGGCGTTCTGGGATCACTGGGTTCCCGGCGCCAATGGCGTGACGACCAAGCTCGTCAACGAATGGGCGGCGAAGGAAAAGGTGGAAGTCACGATCGATTA
>JBQCIZ010000728.1:0-2522 GCA_051953235.1 Nitrobacter sp.
GGTCCAGTCCTGATGCGCGAGATCGTTGGCGTCGTCGGTGATGAACTTGAACGCGCGCCACGGCAGGCTGTGGCGCTGGCACACCTGCGCGATCGCGAATAGCTCCATGTCGACGATGTCGACCTTGTTTTCGATCAGCCACGGATCGGCGATGGTGACGAAGCTGTCGCCGGTGCCGCAGAGGACGCCGCTCTGTCCGGACGACAGGCGATCCAGCTCCGGCGAATACGGCACGCGGCCGCGCGGCGCCAGCGGCATCGCCATCATGTCGCGCTGGATCACGTCGGAAACTTCCAGCAGGCCGCTCAGGGATTCATTGATCCGGCCCGCAGTGCCGTAGTTAACGACGAGCGATGGCCGCAGCACAAGAAGCGCGAGCGTCGCCGCGCTCGCAGCGTTCACTTTGCCGACGCCGGTATAGATTACCTCGACGCCATCGGGCGCGCGTGCCTTGTCGAGTTCGTCGTCAATAGCGGTGAGGACGAGGATTTTCCCGGTCATGCGAAATAGCGATCCAGCACGCCGCGATAGATTTTCGTGAGCTTTTCGAGGTCGGACACCGGCGTGTGCTCGTCGATCTGGTGCATGGTTTGGCCGACCAGGCCGAATTCGATCACCGGGCAGTAATCCTTGATGAAGCGCGCGTCGGATGTGCCGCCGCCGGTGTTCAGGTCGGGCTTGCGACCGGTCACGTCCTCGATCGCGGCGACCACAAGATCGGTGAACGGGCCGGGTTTGGTCACGAACGCGTCGGCATTCGACGGCTCCCACACAATGCGTGCACGGATGCGGTTGCCGGCGGCTTTTTCAAGCCGCGCCTCGACCAGCGCGCGCAGCGTGTCCTGCGTGTGATGATCGTTGAAGCGGATGTTGAATTTTGCCCGTGCCTGCCCGGGAATGACGTTGCCGGCGGTGTTGCCGACATCCACCGAGGTAAATTCCAGATTCGACGGCTGGAATTGCGCGTTGCCGTTGTCGAGCGGTTCACCGACCAGTGCCGTGATCAATGCGGCGATGTCTGGAATGGGGTTCGAGGCGCGATGCGGGTAAGCGACATGGCCCTGCACGCCATCGACGTAGAGCGTTCCAGATTGCGAGCCGCGGCGGCCGATCTTGATGGTGTCGCCCATCTCGGCGACGTTGCTGGGTTCGCCGACGATGCAATGGTTGAATTTTTCGCCGCGCGCCGCCGCCCACTGCATCAGCTTGACGGTGCCGTTGACGGCGACGTCTTCCTCGTCGCCCGTAATCAGGAAGGAGATCGAACCCTTCGGTTGCCCGCCATTCGCCGCGAGATAGTCCAGCACGGCGGCGACGCTGCAGGCGATGCCGCCTTTCATGTCCACGGTACCGCGTCCGTAGAGTAGGCCGTCCTTCACCTCGCCGGAAAACGCGCCGAGCGTCCACGCGGTCTCATCGCCCGGCGGCACCACATCGGTATGACCAGCGAAAGCGATGTGGGGCGCGGTTGTGCCGATGCGGGCATAGAGATTGTCGATGTCCGCGGTGCCGGGCTCGCTGAAGGTGACGCGGTGAACGTCGAAGCCGGCGGACTTGAGCAGCCTCTCGATCACGCCGAGCGCGCCGGCATCCGCGGGCGTTACCGACGGACAGCGGACCAGATCGCGGGCGATGGAGAGGGCGTCGTTGGGCATCAGTCCCGCAGCAGTTCGTTGATACTGGTCTTGGCGCGGGTGCGCTCGTCAACGCGCTTGACGATCACAGCGCAGGCGGTCGAAGGGCCGATCTGTCCGTTCTTCATCGGCTTGGCTGGCAGCGCGCCCGGCACCACGACGGAATACTCCGGCACTTCGCCAATGAAGGTTTCGCCAGTCTCGCGGTCGACAATCTTGGTCGAGGCGCCGAGGAACACGCCCATTGCCAGCACCGCACCCTTGCGCACGATTACGCCCTCGGCCACTTCCGAGCGCGCGCCGATGAAGCAATCGTCCTCGACGATCACGGGCTCGGCCTGCAGCGGCTCCAGTACGCCGCCGATGCCGACGCCGCCCGAGATGTGCACCCGCTTGCCGATCTGGGCGCAGGAGCCGACGGTGGACCAGGTGTCTATCATGGTGCTCTCGTCGACGTAGGCGCCGATATTGACGAACGACGGCATCAGCACGACGTTCTTTGCGATGAACGCCGAGCGGCGCACGATGGCGCCGGGCACGGCACGGAAGCCGGCATCGCGGAAGCGGTTCTCGCCCCAGCCTTCAAACTTCGACGGCACCTTGTCCCACCACGTTGCCGTGCCGGGTCCGCCCGGAATGGTGCTCATGTCGTTGAGGCGGAACGACAGCAGCACGGCCTTCTTCAGCCACTGGTTGACGGTCCATTTGCCGCTCGCCGCCGGTTCGGCAACGCGCGTCTCGCCCTTGTCGAGCAGCTCCAGCGCATGATCGACCGCCTCGCGAACCTCGCCCTTGGTCGTTGTCGAAATGCCGTCGCGGGCATCGAAGGCGGTGTTGACGGTGGATTCGAGCGCGGACAGGGACATCGGGATTTCCTCAGGCGATTTC
>JBQCIZ010000729.1:0-2015 GCA_051953235.1 Nitrobacter sp.
CGTCTGCATCGACAAGGATGCCGTCGGACTGTGGGCCGAATTGCGCGGCATTTCGTACATGTCCTACGCCGACCTGTCACAGAAGCCGGAGGTCGCCGATCTGGTCACTGACGCCGTTCGCCACGTCAACAGCACCCTCCCCGCCGGACAGCAAATTCGCCGGTTCGTCTGCCTGCACAAGGAATTCGACGCCGACGACGGCGAGATTACCCGGACCCGAAAAATCCGCCGCAACGTCGTCGAACAGCGATACGCGCCAATCATCGATGCGATTTACGACAACCGGCAGACCGTGCTGATGAAAGCGCAGGTCAGCTACGAAACCGGCGAGGTCGGTGTCATCGAGCGCACCCTCGCGGTTCAGGAGACCTGAGATGGATGTGCTCCTGCTGCTTGAATCGGCCATCAATGGCGCGCTCGTCGGCCTGATGTATGCGCTCGTCGCGATGGGGATCGTGCTGATCTACAAATCCTCGTCCGTTCCGAATCTGGCGCAGGGATCGATGACGATGCTCGGTGCCTATGTGGTGCTGGCTTTTGCGGACAACGCGGGAGCACCGATGTGGCTGGCGATCCCGCTCGCGATCGTCACGATGTTCTTTGTCGGCATCGGCATCGAGCGCGTGGCGCTGCGGCGTCTTGCCGGCCGGCCGATCATCATGATCCTGATGATGACGCTCGGCCTCGAGATCTTCCTCCGCGCCGGCACAATGACGATCTGGGGCGGCACTGCGCGGCCAATGCCGATCGGCATCAGCGATGCGCCGCTGTTCCTCGGGCCGTTGCTGATCAATCGCGCCTATGCGGTCGGTGCCGCAATCGCGATCGCGATGTTCGTCCTGTTCGTGGCGTTCTTCCGCACCCGGCTCGGCGTCGTGCTCCGCGCCATTTCGGACGACTACACCGCGGCCTGGTCGGTCGGCATTTCGGTCGAGCGCGGCGTCGCGCTGTCATGGGCGATGTCGGCCGTCATGGCCACCGTCGCCGGCGTGCTGTGGAGTTCGGTCCAGGGCGCGGACCAGTCGCTCGCGCTGTTACTGCTGAAGGGCATCACGGTCGCTGTGCTCGGGGGGATGGACAGCCTCGGCGGGGCCCTGCTGGCGAGCATCCTGCTCGGCGTCGTGGAGGGCGTCGCTTCCAGTATTCTCGACCCGATGATCGGCGGTGCGAGCCGCGAGCTCGTCGACGCGGCGATGCTGATCCTGACCATCATGATCCGGCCCCACGGCTTGTTCGGCCGTCACGACATCGAGCGAGTCTGAGATCATGCTCTATCGCAGGGCCGGCATCTTTCATACCGACTACGCCGCAAACAGGGCGCTGTTTCCGATTCCCGCAGACCGCTGGTTGATCGGACTCCTGCTGTTGCTGGCCGCGACGGCACCGCTCTATATGAATTCGCTCTATCTCAGCAGCTATCTGTTGCCCTGGCTGGTATGGACCGCCGCCACGCTCGGCCTCAACCTCATTCTCGGCTGGGCAGGACAATTCCACCTCGGTTATGCCGCAGTCATGGGAATCGGCGCCTATGCCGCTGTGCACGCCATGCGGGCCGGAATTCCCTGGGAGATTGCGATCATCCTCGCCGGCGTCACCGCCTCGGTCATCGGGATTGGTTTTGCGTTCGCGGCACTCCGCGTCAAAGGGCTCTATCTGGCGCTGAGCACTCTCGCCCTGCAATTCGTCATGGACTGGGTGATCTCGCACGTCCCGGCGATCAGTGGCGGCACGCAGGCCACGCTGCAGGCGCCGGACATCCGCCTGCTCGGCATTCACGTCACGTCGGATGCTGGCCTCTATTACGTCGCGCTGGCGTGGTGCCTGTTGGTGACATCCTTCATGCTCAACCTGAAGCGCACCGCACTGGGCCGTGCGCTGGTCGCCGTCCGCGAAAAAGATTATGCAGCCGCCGTCATTGGCGTGAACAGCTTCTATTTCAAGATGGTCGCATTCGCGACCTCCTCGTTCATCGGCGGCATCACCGGCGCTATCCTGATCGGAACCTTCTATCACGC
>JBQCIZ010000730.1:0-2697 GCA_051953235.1 Nitrobacter sp.
GAGGCCGAGGCAAAGGCGCGGTCGGTTCTCGATCAGGTCGGGATGACGGGACTGGCGAATGCTCCGGCGCGTTCGCTCGGCACGCCGGGCCGCAAGCGGCTCGAAATCGCGCGCGCGCTTGCGACCAGCCCCAAGGTGCTGCTGCTGGATGAGGCAATGGCCGGCCTGACTCAGCGCGAGGTGCAACTGGCGATCGATCTCGTCCGCAATATCCATGCGTCGGGCATCACGCTCGTGATCGTCGAGCACATCATGGAAGTGATCATGTCGCTCACCACGCGCGTGATGGTCTTTCATCAGGGCAAGGAGATCGCGAGCGGCAGTCCACGCGAGGTGACGCAGAATCCGGCCGTGATCGAGGCCTATCTCGGCAAGCGCGCGGCCAAGGCGGTCGCGGGTCACACGCCGGTTGAATTGATGGGCGGACCGGGTACATGACCGCGCCCCTGCTGAAGATCGAGCATCTGGAGGTGCGCTATGGCGATCTGATCGGCGTGTCCGACGTGTCGCTTGATGTGCCCGAGGGCAGTGTCGTTGCGCTGCTCGGCTCCAATGGCGGCGGCAAGACCACGACGCTGAACGCGATCGCGGGGCTTATTCCTGCCCACGGCGGGGCCATCACCTTCCGCGGCGAGCGCATCGACGGGCAGCCGGCGTTCGCGATCGTGCGTAAAGGTCTGGCGCTGTCGCCGGAGGGCTGGCGGCTGTTCGTGCAGCAGAGTGTGGAGAACAACCTGCTGCTTGGCGCGACGCCGCTGTCCGACAAGAGCCGCGTCAAGACGCTGCTCGATCGTGTCTACGAGGTGTTTCCAAAACTCGCCGAGCGCCGTAACCAGCGCGCAGGGACAATGTCCGGCGGCGAACGCCAGATGCTGGCGGTCGGCCGCGCGCTGATGAGCGATCCGAAGCTTTTGATGCTGGACGAGCCGTCGCTCGGTCTCGCACCGGCCATCGTCGAATCTATGTATGACACCTTCGGCCGGCTGCACAAGGAAGGTCTCACCATCCTGCTCGCCGAGCAGTCGATCGAACTCGCGCTTGAGGTCTCGGAGTTGGCGACCGTGTTGCAGGTCGGCAAGAGCGTGCTGTCCGGCACGGCCGCCGATCTTGCCAACGATCCGCAGGTGCAGAAGGTTTATCTCGGCACCGGATAAAACCCGTCGCCGCACCGGTGCGTGTGCGGTAGGCTTCAGCCAGCGCCAATCAAAGATAGGGGGAGATCATGTCCCAGCAACAGGACGCCGCGCCATCGGTCGCGGCCGCCAACGCCGCCGTGCTCGGCGAGCTTCCCTTTGCCAATCGTCAGGATTTCACCGATGCCGAACGTGGCTTCCTCGGCAGCGTGCCGGATGCGGTGATTGAGAACGACGGCGGCCGCGTGGTCTGGACCATGGCGGCCTACGACTTTCTGAAGGCCGATACCGCACCGCCGACGGTGAACCCCAGCCTGTGGCGGCAGTCGCAGCTCAATTGCCGCCATGGCCTGTTCGAGGTGGTGCCCGGCATCTATCAGATCCGCGGCTTCGACATCTCCAACATGACCCTGATCGAGGGCAGGACCGGCGTGATCGTGATCGATCCGCTGGTGTCGGTGGAGCCGGCGCGGGCAGGGCTCGAACTCTACTTCAAGCATCGCGGCAAAAAGCCGGTGGCAGCGGTGATCTACACGCACTCGCATACCGATCATTGGGGCGGCGTGAAGGGCGTCACGACGGTCGAGGAGGTTGCGAGCGGCAAGGTGCCGGTGATCGGGCCCGAAGGCTTTGTCGAGGCCATCGCGCAGGAGAACGTGCTGGCAGGCGCCGCCATGGTGCGGCGCGCGCAGTATCAGTTCGGGCCGCTATTGCCGAAGGGCGAGCGCGGGCAGGTCGATGCCGGGCTCGGCAAGACGCTGTCGAGCGGCACCGTCACGCTGATCGCGCCGACCGACCTCATCAGCCGCGACTTCGAGACACGCAATATCGACGGGGTCGAGATCGTGTTCCTGATGGCGCCGGACAGCGAGGCGCCGGCGGAAATGCACATGTTCTATCCCGCGTTCAACTGCCTCAACATGGCGGAGAACTCTGTTCATAATTTCCACAACCTGCTGCCGTTCCGCGGCGCGGAGGTGCGCGATTCCCGCGCATGGTCGCGCTACATCGACGTGGCGCTGGCCAATTTCGGCGACAAGGCCGATGTGCTGATCGGCCAGCATCACTGGCCGGTGTGGCAGCGCGATAACATCAAGACCTATCTGAGCAAGCAGCGCGACCTCTACAAATACGTTCACGACCAGACGCTGCGGCTCGCCAACCTCGGCCATACGCCCAACGAAATCGCCGAGCTGATCGAATTGCCGGAAAGTCTTGCGCACGAGTGGGCGCTGCGCGGCTACTACGGCACGGTGCGTCATAACGCCAAGGCGATCTACCAGAAGTATCTCGGCTGGTACGACGGCAATCCCGCGCATCTCGATCCGCTGCCGCCGCAGGCCGCGGCGAAGAAGTATGTCGACTACATGGGCGGGTTCGATGCGGCGCTTGCGAAGGCTAAGGCCGACTATGCAAAGGGCGAATTCCGCTGGGTGGCGGAGGTCGCAAACCATCTGGTGTTTGCCGATCCGAAGAATGAGGAGGCGCGAAAACTCGCCGCCGACACCTACGAGCAGCTCGGCTATCTCGCGGAAGCTGCGACCTGGCGTAACTCGTATCTGTT
>JBQCIZ010000731.1:0-3007 GCA_051953235.1 Nitrobacter sp.
TCGCTGAAGGGCGTCAGGATCGGCGTACCAAAATCGTTTTATGTGGACGATCTCGACTCCGAGATCGCGCGCGTTCTCGACGACACGAAGGCGACCTTGACGCGCGAAGGCGCGACCATTCATCAGGTCGATCTGCCGGACCAGATTGCACTGTCCGACGCGTGCCAGATCGTGATGATCGTGGAAGCGGCCGCCTTTCACCAGGCATGGATGATCGAGCGCCCGCAGGATTATGGCCCACAGACCATGATGCGGCTGCAGAACGGTCTCGCCGTTCCCGCGCTCACTTATCTCGATGCATTGCGCTGGCGCGGTCCGGCGCTCGAGGCTCATCTCGCCGTCACGGCTGGCGTCGATGCGGTGCTGGCGCCGGTGTCGCCGATGGCCGCTCCCACGATCGCGGAGAGTGATGTCGGCAACAGCCCGAATGCGGAGCCGGTGTTGCGACGGCTGACGCGCTTCACACGGCCGATCAACTATCTCGGCCTGCCGTCGTTGTCGTTGCCCTCCGGCTTCACACGGAGCGGACTTCCGGTCGGCATGCAGGTCATCGGACGTCCGTTCGATGAAGCCATGCTGGTCCGGATTGGTGCCGCGTTTCAGCGCGCCACCGATTTCCACGCACGCTGTCCGGTGCTGGCGTAGTGCTGCACTTTGGCGCTGCCTCTGGACATTTTGGAGGCGGCCTCCGATAACGGGGGCAGTCTTAGAAAACGCGCTGCGGGAGTCACGCTATGAAGAGTTTCAAGGTCACCGAATTCAATGCGCCTCTGACCGAGGTCGACGAGCCGACTCCGCAGCCGGCGGGTACGCAGGTCGTCATCAAGGTCAAGGCGGCCGGCGTCTGCCACAGTGATCTGCACATCTGGGAAGGCGGCTACGATCTCGGCCACGGCCGCAAGCCGCTGTCGCTGAAGGATCGCGGCGTGTCCTTGCCGCGCACCATGGGCCACGAGACGGTGGGCGAAGTGATCGCGCTCGGGCCTGACGCCAAGGGCAACGTCAAGGTCGGCGACGTCGCGCTAGTCTATCCGTGGATCGGCTGCGGCAAGTGCGCGACCTGTCTCGCCGGCGACGAGAACATGTGCCTGACGCCGCGTTCGCTCGGCGTCTATTGCGACGGCGGCTATGCCGATCACATGACGGTGCCGCATCCGCGTTACCTCATCAACCTCAAGGGGCTCGATCCGGTGACGGCGGCGCCCTACGCCTGCTCGGGCGTGACCACCTACAGTGCGCTCAAGAAAGTCGAGAGCGATCTCGCCAATCCTATCGTCATTTTCGGCGCCGGCGGTCTCGGGCTGATGGCGCTGTCGCTCCTGAAGGCGATGGGCGGCAAGGGCGCGATCGTGGTCGATATCGATGCCCGCAAGCGAGAGGCGGCCGAGAGGGCTGGTGCGCTCGGTTCGGTCGACGGCGCGGCGTCCGATGCGCTCGCGCAGATCGCGGCGAAGGCCGGCGGTCCCGTGCGCTCGGTGATCGATCTCGTCGGCAATGCGCAGACCGCGCAGCTTGGCTTCGACTGCCTGACCAAGGGCGGCAAGCTGGTGATCGTCGGCTTGTTCGGCGGTGGCGCGCCATGGGCGCTGCCGCTGATTCCGATCAAAGCCATTACGATCCAGGGTAGCTATGTCGGTAACCTGCGCGAGACCGAGGAAGTGCTCGATCTGGTCCGCACCAAGAAGGTGCCGCCGATTCCGGTGACGCCGCTGCCGCTTTCGGCTGCGAACCAGGCATTGCACGATTTGCAGAAGGGCAAGCTGGTCGGACGTGCGATCCTGACGCCATAAGCCGTGCGACGTGCCAGGCCGACGGGCGTCACTTCTCCCGGAGAGGTGACGCTCGCGGTGCCGGGGAGCGGGCGGAGGAAGAGGCATGATCGTCGAACTGGTGACGTTTCCGGCAACGGGCGATTGGAGTCAGATCCTGGAAGGTGCCCGGGCCACCATTCCCCGGTGGAGCGCGAACCCAAAGCTCGTGCGTAAACACTACATTTTGTCGGAAGACGGCCAGACCGGCGCCGGACTTTATATCTGGCCATCTCGGGCCGACGCTGAACATGCGCACAACGCTGCCTGGCAGGACGAGGTCGAGCGGCGTACCGGTTCACGGCCGGAATTCCGCTATTTCAATCTCCAGATGGTGCTCGATAACGAGACCAAGACCGTTACGGAATGGTCAAGCGCGGGAGACAAGAAAGTATACAAAGCAGGTTAGCTGGCGGTCCGATTCCAATATTCCTATTCCGCTTCAGCCGAGATTTTTGCAAATTCAAAAATTGGCGTACCGCGATGGCGTGATGCGTCGAGACTAAATCGCTGTCATCATGGGTGGATCGGCAGGTATCACTTGCCCACAAATCGCGGCTTGCGCTTTTCCATAAACGCGCGGCGGCCCTCGCGAAAATCCTCGCTGTCCATGCAGGCGGTTCCGATGCGTCGGATCGCCTCCATATCGCGACTGCCCGGGTCTTTCAGCACCTCGGCAATCGTGATCTTGGCGGCCTGCACCGCCAGCGGCGCGTTGCCGGCAATCGTGGTGGCGATGTCCATGGTCGCAGCCCACAGGTCGCCGGCGGGGACCATGCGGTCGATCAGTCCGATCTGCGCGGCTTCCGCCGCATCGATCCGCATGCCCGTGTACATCAAAAGCCGTGCCTGCGACGGTCCGACCAGCGACACCAGATTTCGCAAACCGTCGTAGCCATAGGCGATCCCGAGTCTTGCCGCGGGAATGCCGAACTGACCGTTGTCCGCCGCGATGCGAATATCGGCGGACATCGCGATCTGCATGCCGCCGCCAAGACAGAAGCCGCTGATGCTGGCGATGATCGGTTTCGGATAGTTCGCGAGCAGTGCGCGCTGGGCAGCACTGCGGTTGGCATATTCCTCGGAGGCTTGCGCGTTGTGCCGTTCCTTTTCGAACTGGCTGATGTCGGCGCCCGAAACGAAGGCCCTGTCCCCGGCGCCTTTCAGGATCACCACGCGGATCGCGGGATCGTCATGCA
>JBQCIZ010000732.1:0-2407 GCA_051953235.1 Nitrobacter sp.
GGAGATCGGCCTTGGGCAGAAATGTCATGTCCTCGGACATGCAGTAGAAGCAGCGAAGATCGCAGCGATCCGTCACTGACACGCGCAAATAGCTGATCGTCCGGCCAAACGGATCGATCATGCTCTGCGGGCCCGAAGGCGAAGTGGTGGCAGAAATGCCGTTCATTCAACGCGCCTTGCTGCGACAGCAGCGGGTAATTCACCTGCTCACAATGTAGGCATGTTGCTGCTGTCGCACAATCCGCGCGGAACACCCCTTTAGCAGGGCATTTCGCTCAGCGGGTTGGAGCGGGAGCCGACGCTGCTGGCGGGAACGGCGACCCGGCAGCAGGAGCCGACGCCGCAGGCGCGGCTGCCGCAGGCGCAGCAGCGGCCTTGGGCCGCGGCCTGCGGACCCGCTTGCGAACCGGCTTCGGCGGGGCCATCGGCTTGAGCTCGCCGACAATCGGATTGGGATCGACGGTGACTGTGCCCTGGGTGATGAGGCTGCCGCCTTCGTAGGTCACATGGGCCGGCACGGTCAGCGGTTCGTACTTGGGCAGCGTGAAGGAGACCGTGAAGCTCTCGGTCGTGGTGACGTTCACGGTGCACGGCGTCTTGCAGGACTGGCCGGTCGACGTTTGTGCGTCCGCGCCTTGCGGCGTGGAATCAAGCTGGACCGCGACCGTCGGCGGGGTAGGTTTCATGGAAGAAAATGACGAACACCCGGCAAGGCCAAGGCCTGCCGCAACAATCACGAGAATACGACGCATATCCCACCGTCACCCTGAATTGCGGCGAACCGCCGCAGCCCCCGCGCGGACCATAGAAGTGTGAGGGAGTGAGCGCAATGGCGGGGGTCTCAATCGTTAACTAATGGTTAACGATACCGCTTATCGGGTGATATATCCCGATAAGAATCAATGGCTTATTTATACGCGCGCCGCCGTCAGCGCGATGACCGCATCCGGTAGCTCCCGCATGTGCCCGATGAGGCGGTCGGGTTTGAGCTCGGCGATCGGAACTTCGGTATAGCCGAACTCCACCCCGATGACGGGAATTCCGGCCCGGCGAGCGACACCGACATCGGGACCTGCATCGCCCACCATGATGGTGGTGCGGATATTGCCGCCGGCGCGAGCGACCGTTTGCTGCAGGATCGCCGGGTCCGGCTTCGAGACGCCAAAGGTATCGGCTCCGCAAATGGCGGAGAACCTTGCGCTCAGTCCCAGCCGGTCAAGGAGCGACCTCGACAGCCATTCCAGCTTGTTGGTGCAGACCGCGAAACGATACCCCTGCGCCGAAAGCTCATCGAGCGCCTCGACAAGCCCCTCGAACGGACGCGATTCATCGGCGATATGGGCCGCATAGTAATCGATGAAATCGCCCGTCATGCGCGTGATGTCATCAGGCGTCGCGGCGCGATCTTCATGCTCGAGGCCGCGCTCCAGCATGCGGCGAGCGCCGGCGCCGATCATCGATCGGGCCGATTCCAGCGGCAATGCGGGCAGTCCCTCTGGGCGCAAAACGAAGTTGCGCGCGGCGACACGGTCTGGCGCGGTATCGACCAGCGTTCCGTCGAGATCGAAAACGACCATGGGAGGGGGAGACGACATCATGGCGGATCGGTACTTGCCCCCCGCGAGACATGCAAGGCCGAAGTAAACCGTTCGAGAGCCGGACAGCCGGCGGCCGGAAAGCGGCTGATTGGCCTGTTCCTGAGGACTAAACGACGCTAGAGATGCCCGCCGGACAGGGTGACGCGACACGAGATCGAGATCGTTGATGACGCAGGACGCATTGAAGAGACAGGCTGCGGCGCGGGCCCTCGATCATGTCGAGCCCGGCATGAAACTGGGTCTCGGGACGGGGTCGACGGCCAAGCACTTTGTCGAGCTTTTGGGCGAGCGCGTTCAGGCGGGGCTCAAGGTGATTGGCGTGCCAACGTCCGAAGCCACCCGGGCCGATGCGGCGCGTTGTGGCATCCCTCTGACGACACTGGATGAGATCGATCGTCTCGATCTGACCGTCGATGGTGCGGATGAAATCGATCCTGATCTGAATATCATCAAGGGTGGCGGCGGAGCGCTTCTGCGCGAGAAGATCGTCGCTGCGGCCTCGGATCGCATGATCGTGATTGCGGATGAGAGCAAGTGGGTGCCCCGTCTTGGCCGTTTTCCCCTGCCGATCGAGGTCATTCCCTTCGGGCTTGCCGCGACGCGGCACGCCATTGCCGAAGCGTTTGCGAAAAGTGGTGTTTCCGGGCAAATGGGCGTCAGGAAGGGACCCGACGGCCATGCTTTCGTCACCGATGGTGGCCACTGGATTGTCGATGCCCACCTCGGGGAAATTCCCGATGCATCTCGTCTTGCCGGCCTGTTGAATCCGATACCGGGTGTTGTCGAGCACGGTCTGTTCATTGGCATGG
>JBQCIZ010000733.1:0-3031 GCA_051953235.1 Nitrobacter sp.
ATACATGCGGCCCTCCTTGACGACAGGCGAAAACGGCGGCGTTTCCCACATGTCGAGCGGACCGACCGGGACCACGTCGCAATGCCCCTGCAGGATCAGCGATTTTCCCGCGTTGTTGGATGGGCGATAGGTCCCGACCACCGTGCGCGCCTTTGAGAAATCATGCTCGATCGGACCGAAGCCGCGCAGATCCTTGAGATCATCGACATCGATGTGCCAGTCGTCGACCTCGTAGCCGCGCTGCCGCAGCAGGTCGCCGATCATGTCCTGACACGGACCTTCCGCACCGCGCGTACTCGGGATCGCGACGAAATCGCGTGTCGTGGCGAGTTGCGCGTCAAATCCTGCGTCGACGCCATCCACGATACGGCGCTGGTTGTCACTGTTGCTCATGCCACTTCCTGCTCTGCTGGATCACGGGTCGGGTTCCCGTCAATCAATCACACTTTTGCGCTAGATGCAGCCTGCTTTGAGAATCGCACGTCCGCCTCTACAGTTCGCCGAACGCCACGTCAGGAGAGCCCATGCCGATCAATCGCAACTTGTTGTTCCTGATCATCGGAGCGCTCGCGGTCGCAGTCGGCGTGCTCGCTTACAATCTCTACGAGGCAAAGAAGGAGCCCAAAGGCGTGCACATCAATGTCGGCCCCGGTGGCCTCAAGATAGACAGCAAATAGGTCACCCATCTCGCCGAGGCCCACCATGATTTCGCGTTCCGCCATGCTCTCAACATCGTTTAGCCTGGTCAGCCTGCTGGTCGCAGCATCTGCAAACGCCGCGCAGGTCCGGCGGGAGGCCGACATCACCAATCTGCGGCTCGGTGAGCGCATCCTTGTCGACGACGGATCGTGCCCGGCGGGGCAGATCAAGGAAATCTTGGGCGCGAAGCTCGGCCCGGCCGGCGTCGTGCGCGCGCGCAAATGCGTCGCACGAAAACGGTGAACACGTCTGGCGTAATCGCAAATTTCAGGCTTGAGCCGGCTCGCTTGGCGGCACCGGCGATGCCTGGCTGCCCGCCGTCGCGCCGCCGTCGATCGGCATCGTGATTCCGGTGATCCAGCGCGCCTCGTCGCTCGCAAGGAACAGCGCGCCATATCCGATATCCCAGCCGGTCCCTTCTGTGCCGAGCAGCGTACGCTCGCTGCGCGCCTTGCGCATTTCGGGCGTCATGCCGCGCGACGCGACCATCGGCGTATAGACCGTGCCCGGGGCGATACAGTTGACGCGGATGCCCTGCCGACCGTGATGCGCGGCCATCGCCCGCGTCAGGCTGATGACCGCACCTTTTGAGGTCGGGTACAGCAGGCTTGGATGCCCACCCTGCAGACCGGCGACCGATGTCAGATTGACGATCGAGCCGCCGCCACTCCGGATCATTTCCGGAATGGCGTGTTTCGACATCAGCATCATCGAGGCGACGTTGACGCGCATCGCGCGATCCCACGCGTCTGCGTCTACCTCGAGCGCGTTGCCGCGCGGACCCGTAATGCCGACGTTGTTGACCAGAATATCCAGCCGGCCCCACGCGTTGATCGTTTGCGCAACGATTGTCTTGCATGAGGCATCGTCGCTGACGTCGCCCTCGACAATCTCGCAGATGCCGCCTTCGGCCTCGATCATGCTGGCGGTTTTCCGGGCCCATTCCACAACGGCGTCGACAAGCATGACCCGCGCACCATGCCGCGCCATGACGATGGCGGTTGCGCGCCCGTTGCCGATTCCGTCCGCGCGAGATCCCGCACCGGTGACGATGGCAACCTTGCCCTGAAGGCGATTGTCCCGATGGATGTCTGCCATGACCCGCGCTCCGTCCCAACGCCTGCAAGTTCGGCGAGACGATAATCGAAACGCGTTCGCACCGCCAATCGTGTCAGCGGCGCTGACAGGCGATGTCCGTGCAACAGAATTCGAAGGGGATGTCTGGTGAGGTTCAGTCCAATTCAACGGAAGCGCGGTGCGCGAGGCAGCCCGTGCGGCCTATCACTAACAGCGTCATTCAGCGCGAAGCGATGAGCGTTGCCTGCGGAGCATACGCTGCGATCGGCGCGCCCATGTATGCGAAGGTGCCGACGCCCGGGAGGTTCGTCTCGGACGAACCGGCAATCGACTGGCCGGCCAGAACGAAGGCGAAGGCGAGAATGAAGCTGATGGTCCGCATGGGGAGATCCCGTTCCAGATTCGGCGGCGCTATTGGCCGCGTCGTTGGGGAGATTGATAACCATGTCCCGTTTCCGGCGATCTGCGCGGCAAGGGGAAAATGGTTTCATCGCAGGCCCGAAGTATTTCGCGGACGGCAGGCAACGAAACAGAACGCCAAAAACATCAATTATTTCAGTTGTTAGCCTTGGCCTGTTGACGGCTCAGAGCCGCGATCCGCTGCGGAATATCCGATCCACCCGGCGCAGCGTTGTAGGAGAAGGTGCCGACGCCCGGGAGGCGACCGTCTGGGTGGCCGGCCAGTGATGGCAAGGCGACCGCAAAGGCCGACGCGAGGATCAAGCTGAGCATTTTCATCGGCGTTTCCCGTTAACCATCCGCTTGTCAGACGCACAAGTCTGCCCACGGGTTCGAGCCGATCCCGATTTTTTGACTGACCGTCACACATCTGCGCGATCAGTAATGCGTTCGCATCCGCAGCGTGATCTGGCACCACTCCCGGCGTAGGATCGCGCCGCGCGGCGAAGGGGTCCGGCGCCGCCTCTCGGGTCATGACAAGTTCGGACCGAGGGAGAAATGCAATGTCTGCGATGCTGCTGAATCTGATTATTCAGATCGTGGGTGGCGCGATCGGCGGAAACGTTGCCGGCGGTGCGGCCAAGAACATCGACCTCGGCGCGATCGGTAACACCATTGCCGGCGCGATTGGCGGAGGAGTCGGCGGCCAGATCCTGGGAATGCTGATTCCGATGCTCTCGAACACAGCCGCAACGCCCGATATCGGATCGATCATCGGTCAGGTCGCGGGTGGCGGCGTAGCCGGAGCCGTCCTGACTGCCATCGTCGGGGCAGTCAAGAATCGATCGGCAGCTTA
>JBQCIZ010000734.1:0-17287 GCA_051953235.1 Nitrobacter sp.
GCCCTCACCGCAAAGGTCGGCGAAACCGTGATGATCGTGCATTCGCAGGCCAACCGCGATACCCGTCCGCACCTGATCGGCGGCCACGGCGACTATGTCTGGGAAACCGGCAAGTTCAACAATCCGCCGGAGCGCGATCTCGAGACCTGGTTCATCCGCGGCGGCTCAGCGGGAGCGGCGCTCTACACGTTCCGCGAGCCCGGGGTCTACGCCTACGTGAACCACAATCTCATCGAGGCCGTGGAGCTTGGCGCGACCGCGCACATCAAGGTCGAAGGCAAGTGGAACGACGACCTCATGAAGTCGATCTCGCCCGCCAGTCCGATCCCGCCGGACAAGGTTGGAGCTGCGAAGCCGGTCGATGCGGTCATCACGCGGTAGAATCTGAAAGGGCCCGCCGCGAGCGGGCTCTTCGTCTTCAGGAGTTCCGGCCATGCTCATCGTCCTGAAATTGAAGGCCACAGCCCTCGGCGCTGCCGTCGCTGCTCCCTTCCTTGCTGCATCGCTGACGCCGTCGGCACCACTGTCCCTGGATGGCGCGGTGTCAATTCCGGCAGCTTCCTTCAGCTATCGAGTCGCGGGCGACTTTTCCCGCGGCGGGAAGCCGGTCGTGGCCCCGCTGCACGGTATCCACCTGTCCCACGATCTTGCCATCATGAAGACGCAAGTGACGGCTGCCGCTTATGCGCAGTGCGTGGCGGACGGAGCCTGCCCGCGGGTCGCGATGCCTACCGGATCGCTGAACGTGCCGATCGTCGGCGTGAGTTGGCACGACGCCACCGCCTATGCGGTCTGGATCTCGCGCAAGACAGGGATTCCGCACCGTCTTCCGACCGACGAGGAATGGACCTTCGCCGCCGCAGAGAAGGCGCGCGACGAGACTCTACCGCTCGTCGATCCCGCCAATCCAGCGCAGGCCTGGATTGCGCGCTACGAAGCGGAGGCCTCACGTGACCGTCCGGCGGTTGCGAAGCCGCAGCCGGTTGGATCGTTCGGCATCAACAGTCAGGGCGTCGCCGACATCGCCGGCAACGTCTGGGAATGGACGAACACGTGCTTTCTGCGCGTGTCTCTCGACGGTGGCGCCGAGCGCGTCACCAACACCAATTGCGGCGTCCGCGTCGTGCAGGGCGCACATCGCACCTACATGACTGACTTCGTGCGGGATCCACGGGCGGGTGGTTGCGCAGCGGGTGTGCCGCCTGCCAATCTGGGATTCAGACTGGTCGTGGAGAACCGTTGGTCAGCCGTCGCTCTTCTCGAAAGAGTAATGAACAGCCTGTACCGCGGATGATCACACCGCGCGGCGACATCCGATCGAGCGAGCCACACTACTGCGCGTCAAGCTACCGACGGCAGCGGGATCACAGAGCCTGCCGCCTCATACCATTTTCGCCAGACCAATCGATCGTCGGGCCGGCCACATTCTCGCGCGGAACCACCGCAACTGCCGAGAATATCACGCTACCCTTGACCCCGATCGACGAAGGCACGCGCTGCAACCTTGTCGCTTGAGTGCCCCCTATGAACGCCTGTTCGACGCGGAGGCCGATCGTTTCGAAGGGCCGAAGTCCAGGTCTTCAAGACCGATGATTCGATTGGCACCAGTACAGCAACCAAGAATTCGTTCGCGCGCTCTGCGTTGTCGCGATCGAATGGTGCAGCGCCCTTGGTATGGTTCCGGGCCGCAGAGTGATGAGCTCGCTGCTTTATTCCGGATGGCGGCAAATGGCGCGCCATTTGGATAAAACTGCGAACTCATATGTAATTAAAATATCTTGTTGTTGCGGCCCTTCCGCGTCTTGAAAGCAAGCGTTTGTGTTTCCGGAATATCATCCTTCTATTCGGAAGACGGCTTCCTCAATCCCATGCGGCGGTTCGAAGGCAAGCTGGGTCCGTGCGCTGCGCGCGCGGCTATGACCGAGCTTTCCGGGGTTGTTGTCGACATCATCCTCATTGGCATGAATGCCGGACTGAAGGCCGGTCACCTCGGCATGCGGGGGCGTACATTTGTTGTGATCGCCGGTGAGCTTAAGGCAACGGCCGATCAAATCTCGGGTGCAAAAACGCTGTAGCCGGTGCTGGACAGAATCGAGCAATCCGCAACGAATCTAAGAGCGCTGCGAGCCGCAAGCGATCCGTCGACGATGGCTCGACTGGAGCCTGTGGTTGTCTCCGCAATGGCCGAGATCGAGGCGGGCAACGAGAAGCTTGAGGATCTGATGGAGCGCCTTGTTGCCGAGGGCGGGGAATTTGAACGAATGATCGCGCATGCGAGATCAATTCTCACAGACCTCGGCGCGAAGGTCGGGTCGTTCCCAGTGACCGCGCGTTCGCTTGAAAGCGAGACGATTCCATTCATCTCTTCCGACGAGGCGGCCTGCCTCGTCCGCTGTTCGACGATCTTTATGCGCACTACACGATGGTGAGCGAGCGCGACGTGCATGCGAGCTTCGCTGGAAAGGTGGGACTGGCCGCGACGGAATTGCCGCCTGCTGCGGCCGGTGACGCCGTGGAAGCCGTATTGTTTTTCTGACGGGGGGCGATGGGTGGCGGGCTCACGCGCGTGAATCAGCACCAGGAAGATTTGAAAGCCAGGTGTCCAAAGCGGACAGTGGCCATGATTTCAGATTTGGCGATTGCCGTTGTGCTGGTGCTTATTACTTGGAAGGCGCTTTAGGAGCGCGGCTGATGAGAGCAAGAATGAAGAAATGCCGCTGGAGCGCAAAAGCCATACATGACGCGCCGGGTTCGGCGAACTATTTATAGGCAACAGTCGTTTGATTGAGATCGGACCGATATCCGGCACATGCATGACGACGTTATGGGTACGTCGGCGAGAGCTATCACGGACGCAAGCTTTCGCTCGACCACTGCCAATTCATCGACATCTCCGCGCTGCTGCAGACACTCCGCCAGCCCGTGCAACGCCCAGACATTGTCCGGATGCTGAGCGCAACGCTGAACCCGGTCGCTCAAGCCAAGATCGTCGCGGTAGACCTCTTCAGCCTCGCCGTAGTGCCTCTGCTCGGCAAGCAGCGCTGCAAGCGCGTGCCGTGGCGGATGCATCCATGCCCACGGCTCGATGTATTCCAGATTGTCGTCCCGATCGACCGCCTCGCGCAAATGAGCGTAGGCGGCCTCATGATTGCCCCTGTGATACTCGAGTTCGCCGTCCAGCATCTTTTCGCCAACCGCCAGGATGCTGAGGGCGGTATTGTTGAAAACCTTGCGCTGCGGCGGAATGCGCTTCAAGCTCTCGTGAAACAACGCTCGTTCGCGGTTCGCAGCCTCGAACTGCTTGTGCGCTGCGTGAGCCACACCTTTCGCATAGTGATGCATCGCGGTCGAAACCAGATAGAGCTCGGGGTCATCGGGCAACGGAGCGTCGATGATGTCCTGCCACCGGCCGAAGCGCACCATCACATGCACGCTCATCGAATAGTAGCCTTCGAGGCTGGTCGAGAATTTCGGCCGCCCTTTCACGCTGAGAACGTCCTTCGTCAACATGCCACGCAACTTGTTCGCAGCGCCGATCGAGTCCGCGTACCGGCCCATGAACATGCACGTATGCATCATCAACAGGAGATCGTGCGCGCAGGCCGTCGTGTACGGCGTAAGGAAGCCGGCATAAGCGAGATAGACGTCATTTACGGCTATCGCCCGTTCGCTGGCGATCTTCGCCTGATGATACTCGCCACACAGGACATGGACATGGCCCGGCATGTGGTTCATGTGCCCGGCGTCCGGACAGAGCGTCGCAAGGGCTGCTGCCGAAGCTTTGGCGCGTTCCGGCTCGTTCGACATCTCGAGGATGTGAATATGCAGATGCGGCAGCGCCGGATGGATCTTCAGGCTATTTCGATCCGCTTCGGCGATCGCCCTCTCGCAGACTTCGAGGGCTTCGAGTACATCTGAATTCGGAGCCGGCTTTCCGGTCCTGACGTCCCATAGACGCCTCGGCGTTCGCATGATCAGGGCCTCGACGAAGAGCGCCGCGACGTCGAGATCGTCCCGATATTCATGAAAGAGCCGGCGTAAGGTCGCGGCGTAATCGTCGTCCCAACGATCGTAGTCTTCGGGCCGAACGGCGTGCGGCTTCTGAACGCGGCAAGCGATCGTCTCAACCAGCCGGTTTTCCAGCGTGGTCGCGCGATGCGCGAAGCATCGTGCCTTTTCGATGTGCTCGCAGGCCAGCCTTGTTGCGGTGTTGGCCTCCTCCTCGCCGTGGTCACGCCATGTCATGTTGTAGAACGGCCCGGCCCCGTACGCGATGCCCCAGTGCGCCATGACGCATTCGGGATCGAATTCGAGCGCTTTCCGAAAGCATTTGACGCCTTCGCCCTTGTTGAAGGCAAAGCACCAGTTCAAACCCATATCGAACCAGCGTTGCGCATCGGGCGAACTCGTCGAGATCGTCCTGAAATGTGCGCCGAGGTTGAAACGATCCATCACCAACTCCGAAAAGCGCGTACTGACGGGGGAATTTCAGTCAGTTTGTCGGCCTTTGGGCGGGCGCGCGCGAAGATCTTGATCCTCGCCCCAGCGGCGCACGGTGCCGACATCGATCTCGAACAGATCAAGCATCCGCCCCACGGTGTGATCCACCATGTCCTCGATCGAGTCCGGCTTCGCATAAAAGGCAGGAACCGGCGGCGCGATGACGGCGCCCATATCGGACAACGCGGCCATCGATCTGAGATGACCGCCATGCAGCGGGGTTTCCCGGACCATCAGCACCAGCCGGCGCCGCTCCTTGAGCGTAACATCCGCAGCCCTGGTCAATAGCGTGCTGGTCGCACCGCTTGCGATTTCCGACATCGAGCGGATCGAGCACGGGGCGACGATCATGCCGGCGGTGCGAAATCCGCCGCTCGCGATCGCGGCTGCCATGTCGTCAATGCCGTAAGCCGTATGCGCGGCGGCCTTGACGTCTGCGATCTTGATCTTGGTCTCGTATGCGAACGTCAATTCGGCGGTCCTGGACATCACGAGATGCGTCTCGACGCCGGAATTGCGCAGCAGTTGCAGGATACGCAGGCCATAGACCACTCCGGACGCACCGGAAATGCCGACGATCAACCGGCGCTGGGCTGGAACTGATGCTGCCTTCACGTTGAGCTCCACACCGGTCGGCTTTGCCTAAAGACGGTTGTCCGACGCCTCGCAAACGGACAATCCCTTGCCTATCATTTCCTGTGACGGTGATGCGTATCTTTTCATTATGTCTAGACAATTGATTTATGTCTAGACATACTCCCGGTCAGGTGGGACGCGATATGAATGACGCAGTGCTCTCGTTCAGCGGCATCCGGCAGGAGTTCCCTGCGCCGGGAAGCGACGTCGGAATCCGGGTCATCGACGGCATCGATCTCGACGTCGGCAGCGGACGCTTCGTCGCGGTGATCGGCCCCAGTGGCTGCGGCAAGAGCACGCTGCTGCAGATGGCCGCCGGACTTCTGATGCCAACCCGGGGCACGGTGCATCATCGCGGCCGCGTGATCGACACCGTCAATCGTGAAGTCGGCTTTGTGCCGCAGCAGGCCCAGTTGTTTCCCTGGAAAACGCTGGCGCAAAACGTCGAGCTTCCGCTGCTGCTGCGCGGCATTGCGGCGGACGAGCGCCGCGAGCGCGTCGCCGCGGCCCTCGATGCGGTCGGCCTGTCGGGTTTCGAACGATATTTTCCCAGCCAGTTGTCAGGCGGCATGCAGAAGCGCGGCTCGATTGCGCGGACTCTGGTGTACCGTCCGGACGTGATCTTGATGGACGAGCCGTTCGGCGCGCTCGATGCACAGACCCGCATGGTGATGCAGAACGACTTGCAAATGCTGTCGCATGACGCAGGCGCGACGGTGCTGTTTGTCACGCATGACATCACGGAGGCCGTCCTGCTCGCCGACAACGTTGCGATCATGAGCCAGCGCCCGTCCAAGCTGCTGGCCAACGTCGCGATCGATCTGCCGCGTCCGCGCAACGTCTTCGAACCGTTCAAGAACCCCGGCTTCGAGGAAGCCTACGATGCGGTCTGGACCGTGTTCCGGTCCGAGATCGGCATTCGGCAACAACCTCATTGAAGGCAGTCGTCGGCCCATGAATGACCTCGTCACCACAGCCGATCAGCCTCTCGCCGCAAAACCATCGGCACAGCGGTCGCTTGCAGGCAAGGCGGCAAGCGGCCTGCTGACGCTGCTGCCGGGGCTGGCGCTTCTTGGCTTCTGGCAGTGGGCATCGGGCCGCTGGATCAAGGAAATCTACGTCAGCAAGCCGACCGCGGTGGCGGCTCGGCTCTATGAACTGTTCGCGTCCGGCGAGATCTATCCGCATCTGTGGACGACCGGCCAGGAACTCGTGCTGGGCTATGTCATCGGCGTCGCCGGCGGGATCGTTGGCGGCTATATGCTCGGCCGCTCGCCACGGCTCGCCAATATCTTCGAGCCCTACGTCATGGCCTTCTACGGCATCCCGAAGATCGCGCTGGCGCCGCTGTTCATCATCTGGTTCGGCATCGGTATCGGATCGAAGATTGCGCTCGCCGCGATCATGGTTTTCTTCCTCGTCTTCTATAACGTCTATACCGGCGTGCGCGGCGTCGACCGCGAATTGGCTAACCTGACCCTCGTGATGGGCGCCAACCAGCGTCAGCTCACCTATCACGTCTATTTCCCCGCAGCTGCGCCTTACGTCCTGCTCGGCATGCGCATGGCGGTGCCCTATAGCGTGATCGGTGTGATCGTCGGCGAGTTCACCTCGTCGATCCAGGGGCTCGGCCTGTTCATTCATGAAGCCTCTGCGACCTACGATCCCGCCGGCGTATTTGCCGGCATCGTCATTCTGCTCGCATTTGTAGCCCTCGCCAATTTCCTGGCGGGCCGGCTGGAACGGCGATTGCTTCGCTGGAAAACGCTGACCGCACCCGCCCCGAACGACATCTAAATCGAAACAGGAGTACAGCCATGCGTTCCATCTCCGGCCTGACTCGCGCAGCGACGTTTGCCGCGACATTGCTTTTACTTCCGACATTGGCGCACGCGCAGCAAACCGTGCGCATCGCCCAGGGCTTCCCCGCATTAAGCTTCCTGCCGATCTGGGCGGCTCGCGCGCTCGATACGTTTCCGGCGGCAGGTCTCCAAGCCACCATCGTTCAGCCCGGCGGCGATCCAGCGGCTCTCGCAGCGTTGGATGCCGGCGACGTGGACCTCGCCGCGGTCGGCACAGAATCGGCGCTGCGCGCCATCGGCAAGGGCCAGCCGTTCGAGATCGTCTACAACTTGATGTCGAAGGTGACGCTGGAACTCGTGGTCTCGAAGTCATTTCTCGAAAAAGCTGGCGTCAAGCCGGGCGATCCGCTGGAAAAACGCATTGCGGCCCTGAAGGACGCCACCATCGGCGTCGGCGCCATCGGCGGCACCCAGGAAACAGCGGCGCGCTGGCTCGTGGAAAAGGGCGGCCTCGATCCCAAGGCGGACATCAAGATCGCGCAGGTCGGCAGCCCGCCCGCGTTACAGGCGGCGCTCGAAAAAAAGCGCATCGACGCCTTCATGCTTTCGCCTCCGGCGGGCTACGTCGCGACCAAAGCCGGCGACGGCGTGATCCTGATTTCACTCGGCGACGAATTTCCGCTGCTGGCCAAGCAGCCCTATCTCGTAATGGTCGCCAAGAAGCCGATCGACGACAAGGCTTCGGGCTTGATCGTCAAAACCGCAGAGGCGATGCAAGCGGCGAGCGCAGCCCTCGTCAAAGACCCCGAGCCGAACGCGATGAAAATCCAGAAACAGTTCTTCGCAAAGGCCGATCCCGCCGCGATCGTTTCGGCTGTCAAGGCGCTCAATGGCGGGATCGCCGGCGGCGGCGCGCTGGACGTCGAGGCGATCCGAAATCAACTGCAGTTTTCCAAGGAAGTCGGCACCAAATACGGCAAGGAATTCGACGCGGCAACGTCACAGAACGACATGTGGACCAACAGCTTCGTCGAGAAGGCCAGCAAAAAGTAGAACGCGCAGACCGGTCCGCGCCGCCGGTCAAGCGGTCGGTGTGAACCGGGCGATCAGATCGTAGAGCCGGCCGGGATGGATGAGCCGAACCGCAGTGATCGGCTCGCCGTTGCGCCACGTCTGCCGTTCGATCACGAGGCACGCCGCGCCCGGTTCAATACCCAGTTCTGAGGCGACATCATCGTCCGCATTACAGGCGGTGATGCGGTGCTCGGCTTCGGTCCAGGGGACATGACCGACAAGCCAGGTGTTTGGCGGCGTGATCGAAAAATCCTGCTTGAGCACCTCCGGCACCGCTTGCACGCTGATCAGCCGGTCCTCGATCGCGAAAGGCTGGTCTTCCGCTTCATGGCGGCAGCGCAGCGCTAACACGGTTGCACGGCCGCCAATGCCAAGACGGAGGCGGTCCTGCGCCGAAGCGTTGCGCTTTTGCAAATCGAGCAACCGGTAGCCATAGCGCTCGCCGCGCTTTTCAATCTCCGCCATCAGGTCGGGAATCTGTAGGATGGCGGACTGCACGCGCGGCCGCGATACGAAGCTACCCGCCCTGCGCCGGCGCACCACCAGCCCGGCATCGGCAAGCGTCGACAGCACCTTGTTCACCGTCATCCGGGAGCACGAATAGGTCTCCATCAATTCGTGCTCGAACGGCACACGATGCCCCGGCGGCCACGCACCGGACATGATCTTGGTCTCGAGGTCGTTGCGAATTCGCTGATAGAGTGCCGCGCCCGGCATGCCCCGTTTCGCTTCCAGTCTCATGCGTTCAGCAGCCCCTGTAGTACCTGACGAAAGCGCCGCGCGATCGCGTCACCCGCATGATGGCGGCCGCCGCGTACGACATTGCGGCCCCGTGCCCAGACGCAATCCACCGGCGAACGGCCTGTAGCAAAGATCCAGCTATCAAGTATCGCGTCGCCGGACCGGCCGGCAAGCGCAACGTGTTCGGCATCGAGACTAACGACATCGGCAAATCCGCCTTCAACCAATCCCGGCGATGCGACGCCAAGCGCCTGCGATCCCCCGGTCACCGCGCCTTCGAACAACTTGCGGCCAGTGGAGGCCATCGCTCCGGCCAGGACGTTGCGTGCCCTATGCGCCAGCCGCTGCGAATATTCGAGTTGGCGGAGTTCGTCGCTGACGCCGATCAGAACATTGGAATCCGAACCGACGCCGAACACCCCGCCGCGATCGCAGAATTCCGCGGCGCTGAATGTGCCGTCTCCCAGGTTGGCCTCCGTGATCGGGCATAACCCGGCGACGGCGCCGCTTTGTGCAAGACGAGCGATCTCGCCGGCAGTCGCGTGCGTAGCATGAATGAGGCACCAGCGGCGATCGACCGCTACATGATCGAACAGCCATTGCAACGGACGCAGGCCGCTCCATTGCACGCAGTCATCGACCTCGCGCGTCTGCTCGGCGATATGCATGTGAACAGGGCATTCGCGATCCAACTGCAAAAGCGCCGCGAGTTCGTCCGGCGTCACCGCGCGCAACGAATGCGGAGCAAACCCGAGAACCGCGCCCTGCTGGCCGGCAATGGCCCGTTTACAGGCCGTCATCAGCTCCGAAAATCCGTCGATGCTGTTGATGAAACGCCGCTGGTTCTGCTCGGGCGCACGGCCGCCGAAACCCGCATGGGCATAGAACACCGGCAGCAATGTGAGTCCGATGCCTGTCGTTTGGGCGGATGACGCGATGCGCTCGGCCAGTTCGCTGATATTGTCGTAGCGCGCACCCGACACATCGTGATGGATGTAGTGGAATTCGCCGATACGCGTGAACCCGGCTTCCAGCATCTCGACATAGGCCTGCGCCGCCACCGCCTCGATGTCGTCGGCGGTCATGCGCCCGACAAAGCGATACATCACCTCGCGCCAAGTCCAGAAACTGTCCGATGCGCCGCCCCTTATTTCCGCGAGCCCCGCCATACCGCGCTGGAACGCGTGGCTGTGCAGATTGGGCATGCCCGGAAGCCCGATCCGGTGACGCTCGTCTCTGGAATCCGGCGAAGCGTTCGTTTCGACGCGTGCAAACCGGCCGCCATCAATCGCTAGCCTGACGTTGCGCGCCCAACCTTGCGGCAGCAGCGCTTCATCGAAGAACAGTCCGGCCACCCTCTTCTCCCAATCCCGCGCGAAGCTCTGGACAGCCCCGGACGGCTATAATATGTATAGACAAATAAACGCGCTTGCCAAGCGGCCCCTATAATAAAACGGCGCATGCCTTATGACCCTCGTCGACCATATCTGGCACCGGTGTCGTCTTGCTACGCTTTCGCCCGCGCGACAGGGTCTCGGTCTGATCGATGACGGCCTGATCGCCGCGCGCGACGGCCGCATCGTGTATGCGGGTCCTGCCGCCGATGCACCGTCAGATATCGATGCGAAGCAACGAACCGATTGCGACGGCCGCTGGATCACGCCGGGCCTGATCGACTGCCACACGCATCTGGTTTATGGCGGCAATCGCGCGCAGGAATTCGAGCAGCGTCTGGCCGGTGCGAGTTACGAAGAAATCGCACGTGCAGGCGGCGGCATCGTTTCGACGGTGAAAGCAACGCGGCAAGCCAGCACGGACGAGTTGGTGTCGGCGGCCCTGCCCAGGCTCGATGCGCTGATCGCCGAAGGCGTGACCACCATCGAGATCAAATCCGGCTACGGCCTCGAACTCAAGACAGAACGCCGGCAATTGCAGGCTGCGCGCGGGCTTGCCAACAAGCGCGACATTTCCGTTCGGACAACATTTCTCGGCGCCCATGCGCTTCCGCCTGAAATGGCAGGTAATAAGTCCGGCTACATCGATGCGGTCTGCGACACGATGTTGCCCGCGATCGCGGGCGAACGACTCGCCGATGCCGTCGATGCCTTTTGCGAAGGCATCGCGTTTTCGGTGGAGCAGACCGCGCAGGTTTTCACAAAAGCAAAATCGCTCGGCCTTCCCGTGCGCCTGCATGCCGATCAGTTGTCGAACCTGCATGGCGCGGCTCTCGCCGCCCGTTTCGGCGCGTTGTCGGCCGACCATCTCGAATATACCGACGACGACGGTGTCGCGGCCATGGCCCGCGCCGGCACCGTCGCCGTCGTTCTGCCCGGCGCATTCTATTTCATCCGCGAACATCAGATGCCGCCGATCGAAGCGATGCGCCGCCACAAGGTGCCGATCGCGCTTGCGACCGACAGCAATCCGGGGACTTCGCCGCTGACTTCGCTGCTTCTCACGATGAACATGGGCGCGACGCTGTTTCGCTTCACCGTCGATGAATGCATCGGCGCGGTGACGCGCGAGGCCGCACGCGCGCTCGGCCTGTTCGATCAAATCGGAAGTCTGGATGCCGGCAAATCATGCGATCTCGCAATCTGGGATATCGAGCGGCCTGCCGAACTGGTCTACCGAATTGGATTCAATCCGCTTCACGCCAGGGTGTGGCGAGGTGTCTCCCGCCCTGCAGTGCACCGCAACTGAGATCATTGCCGCCGAGGACTTATGACATGACTCGCATCGACAACGCCCGCGTGATCCGTGCGGCCCACGGCAATACGCTGACCGCGAAATCGTGGCTTACCGAAGCCCCGATGCGCATGTTGATGAACAATCTCGATCCCGACGTGGCCGAAAAGCCTAGCGAACTCGTGGTCTATGGCGGCATCGGTCGCGCCGCGCGCGACTGGGAGAGTTTTGACCGCATCGTCGCGACACTGAAGCGGCTGGAAGGCGACCAGACGCTACTTGTACAATCGGGCAAGCCGGTCGGCGTGTTTCGCACGCACGCTGATGCGCCACGCGTGCTGATCGCAAACTCGAACCTGGTCCCGCATTGGGGCACTTGGGAACACTTCAGCGAGCTCGATCGCAAAGGTCTGATGATGTACGGCCAGATGACGGCCGGATCCTGGATCTACATCGGCAGCCAGGGCATCGTGCAGGGCACTTACGAAACCTTCGTCGAGATGGGCCGGCAACATTTCGGCGGCGACCTCTCGGGCAAATGGATTCTGACCGCAGGACTCGGCGGCATGGGTGGCGCGCAGCCGCTCGCCGCTGTCATGGCTGGCGCGTCGTGCCTCGCCGTCGAATGCCAGCCATCACGCATCGAGATGCGCCTACGCACCCGCTATCTGGATCGCCAGGCCAACAACCTCGACGAAGCGCTGGCGATCATCGAACAGGCGCGCCGCGACCGGAAGCCGGTTTCGGTCGGCCTGCTCGGAAACGCCGCTGACATTTTTCCGGAGCTGGTGCGGCGCGGTGTGCGTCCCGACGCGGTGACCGACCAGACGTCGGCGCACGATCCTGTCAACGGCTATCTGCCGAAGGGCTGGACGACCGGCGAATGGGAATCCCGGCGCGAGACCGACCAGAAAGGCGTCGCAGCCGCGGCGCGGAAGTCGATGGCGGAACACGTTCGCGCCATGCTGGATTTTCACCGCATGGGCGTGCCTGTGGTCGATTATGGCAACAACATCCGACAGATGGCCTTCGAGGAAGGCGTCAAGGACGCGTTCGATTTCCCCGGCTTCGTGCCGGCCTATATCCGGCCGCTGTTCTGCCGCGGCATCGGCCCGTTCCGCTGGGCCGCGCTGTCGGGCGATCCCGAAGACATCTATCGCACCGACGCCAAGGTCAAGGAGTTGATGCCTGACAACGCCGCGTTGCATCACTGGCTCGACATGGCGCGCGACCGCATTGCGTTCCAGGGCCTGCCGGCGCGCATATGCTGGGTCGGCCTCGGCGATCGCCACCGGCTCGGCCTCGCCTTCAACGAGATGGTGGCAAAGGGCGAACTGAAGGCGCCCGTGGTGATCGGCCGCGACCATCTCGACTCCGGCTCGGTCGCCTCGCCCAACCGCGAGACGGAATCGATGAAGGATGGCTCCGATGCCGTTTCGGACTGGCCGCTGCTCAACGCGCTCTTGAACTGCGCGAGCGGCGCGACCTGGGTCTCGCTGCATCATGGCGGCGGTGTCGGTATCGGGTTTTCGCAACATGCCGGCATGGTGATCGTGTGCGACGGCACACCCGAGGCGGCCGCCCGGATCGAGCGCGTCCTGTGGAACGATCCCGCACGCGGCGTGATGCGTCACGCCGATGCCGGCTACGACATCGCCATCGACTGCGCGCGGCAGCACCATCTCGATTTGCCGGGTCTGACTTAAGCCTCGCCGTGCGGATCATTCGCGCCAGCGACTGCAAGACGACACCGTGGAAAAACGGCGGCGGCTCGACCACGGAAATCGCGGTCGCGCCGCCGAAGGCGTCGCTCGAGGATTTCGATTGGCGGATCAGCATGGCGGTGGTCGCATCCGACGGGCCGTTCTCCAGTTTTGCCGGCATCGATCGCACGCTTGCTGTCGTCAAGGGGGATGGCTTGATACTGACGATCGGCGATGCCGCGCCGGCGACGCTCGCGAACGGAACGGCTCCCGTCAGCTTTCCGGGCGATACGCCGACGTCGGCGCGGTTGACCGCCGGCGCGATCACCGATCTCAATGTCATGACGCGACGTGGCCGCTTCCGCCATCATCTTCTGCGCGTCCCGGCATCGATGTCGTGCGATTTTGGCGACAACGACATCGCCGTCGTACTGTCGCTTGGCGGGACGACCGGGGTCATCGCCGGAGAGAACAGCGCGACGCTCGAGCCCGGCGACGCGGTCCTCATCGACCGCGCGACGACAGCCGATTTTCGTATCGTGCCGGCAACTGACAACTGCTACCTGATCCGGCTTGGGGCGCACCGATCACCTTAGCGGCTTCCTGTCAGCCCGGCCGCGCGTAATCCGCAGCCCGCGCCTCGGCGTCCCAGCGCAGCATCAGACCGTAATCCGGTTTTGCAACTAGAGCGAAGCCCTTCAGGCAAAGCCGATCCCTGAGATCGGCGCACGCCGCATTGTCACCGAATTTCAACAACGCTGCCTGCAAGGCCCGCACCACGTCATCAGGACAGTCCCTGCCCGCAATCAGGAACGGAATCGGCGCAACATCCGTCGTCGCAACAATCCGGATTTTAGCGGCGAGAACGGGATCATGTCTCCGCATCAAATCCAGCGCATAGCTATCGAGCGGACCGACATCGATCTCGCCGGCCACGATCGCTTCGATCACGCGGCGCGGCGTCGTCAGAGGACCGACGCTCTCGCCATAGAGGTTACCGCCATGCCGCGGCCGATACGGCAGCAGGTGGTGCCGCAACGCATTGTAGCCGGAATGCGAGTCCTCGACCGTGTAGCCGAGCCGCCCGCCAAAGGTATCCTCCAGCGACTGGAAGCGGGACTCCGCCTTCACGATGAGCCGCGTTGCATAGAGCGGCTTTCCGGCAACCGGCCCATGCGACGGAAGCGGCGCCGCCACCGGCTTCGGCGGGTAATCCGACAGCTTGTAGGGAAAGCCGCACATAAAGGCTGCGCCAAGATCCGGGCGCGCCCACAACTCCGCCAGCGACGCGGGAAACGCGTGGTCGATGGTCGCCAGATCGACGCCGCTCGCATCCGCCAGCCACGCAAACAGGTCCTTCCATGCCGACGCCGCGCCGGGAGTGACCGAATACATCCGCGCGTTTGCGAGATAAGGCATGGCTCAGCTCACGCGAAGCGGAGCCGCTGTCCAAGACCAAGCCGCTTCGACTTCTCCAGCATGGCATGGCCGAGTGCGATATCCGATAGCGACAGACCGCGATGCCAGAACAGATTGGTCTCGGCATCGCTTTCGCGGCCCGGCTTCAGGCCGGCTACGATCTGTCCGAGCTCGGCATGCAGGGTCTTTTCCGAGAGCTTGCCCGCCTCGACGTGCGCACGCAGACTGCCGAACTTGCCGCCCTTGCACTGGCCCCAGTCGTCGACCACCAGCTTCGTCATGATATCGGTGAGCGAGAGTTCGATCGCGCTCATGGTGCCGTAGGGAACGACGAAGGTCCCGTGCTTGATCCAGGACGTCTTCAGCATCGGTGTCGGCTTGTCGAGCCGCGACGCCTCCACCACGATATCGGCGCCTTCGACGCAGCTCTGCCAATCGCTGGTCGCAACGACTGTCTTGCCGAGATCGCGGCTCAGCCGCTCGGCAAAGCTGTTGCGGCTTTCCTCGCGCCGCGAATGCACGCGGATTTCGTCAAAGTCAAAGAGGTGATTGAGCAGCCGGACGTTCCAGTAGGCGGTTCCGCGTGCGCCGACATGGCCGAGGATTTTCGAGTTCTTCCGCGCCAGATGCTTGGCACCGATGGCGGTCACCGCGCCGGTGCGCATGTCGGTGATGCCGCTGGCATCGAGGAGCGCCTTCGGCGCGCCGGTGCGTGGATCGAACAGAGCCAGGATCGCCAGTTCGGACGGAAAGCCGAGTTTGTAGTTGTCGACGAAGTCGCCGACGATCTTGACGCCCGCGCTGTCGATCGGCTCCTTGATCGCGCCGCGCAGCACATTGAAATGGCCGTTGGCGACGCCCGGCTCGAGATGCATGCGCGGCTCGATCACCGTCTCGCCCCGCCCCTGGCTGGCGAGGCTCGCCTCGATTGCCGACAGGATTTCCTCGTCGGTGATCTTCAATTCTTCAATGTCGAGACGGTTCAGATAGGTGATGTAGATCGGCGGCAAGGGACCTCCTCGCCGGCGGCCGCGATCGGTCGTCGGCACTGCAATTTAATATGTCTATACATTATTGCAGAGCCCGAGGAAGTCAACAATCCAGCATCAGCCGGGCAGTCCCAACGGCACCGTCGCGGACAAGCCAGTCCGTTTGGCCTGCTCGATCGCGATATCGTAACCAGCGTCGGCGTGCCGCAACACGCCGATGCCGGGATCGCCATCCAGAACCCGCTTGAGCCGCTCGGATGTCGCCGGATTGCCGTCCGCAACGATGGTGACGCCTGCGCTGACGCCGCGACCGCCAAGGCCGTGTACGGCGACGAGATCGGCGCCGGACGAACAGTTCAGCAGCGCGTTGAGGATCGGCCAGTCCGCGATGGCATCCGAACCATCTTTCATGTTCTCCGTCTCACGGTGCGGAAGTGCCGCGGAGCCGGAGTCCAGATGGTCGCGAGTGAACGCGATAGGCGCGGAAATCCTGCCGCTCGCCACGGCGTCGTTGACCAGCAGCGCCAGACGGCTGCGCTCGCCATAGCCAAGCCAGCCGATCCGCGCCGGCAAGCCGGTGAACTTGACGTGCTCGCGCGCCTTTTCGATCCACGAGGCAATCGGATGATTGGACGAAAAGGTTTCAAGGATCATGTCATCGATGGTGTAGATGTCCTTCGGATCGCCGGACACCGCGATCCAGCGGAACGGACCTATGCCCTCGCAGAACAGCGGACGGATATAGAGATCGACAAACGAGCGCATGCGGAACGCATCCTCGACGCCGGCGGCCTTCGCCTCGGCCCGCAGGCTGTTGCCATATTCGAATACGATGGCCCCGCGATCCATGAACCCAAGCATTGCACGCACGTGCGTCGCCACCGAACGTCGCGCCAATTCCATCAGTTTCTTGGGATCGCTCGACCGCATCGCGCGCGCTTCTTCCAGCGACAATTCGGCCGGCACATATCCTTTCAGCGGATCGGGAAAGGTCTGGTCGGTGACGATATCGGGCTGGATGCCGCGCCGGGCCAGTTCCGGTAGCACCACGGCCGCATTCGCGCATAACGCCAGCGCCAGCGGACGCCGTTGGTCGCGGGCCGCCGTCCATTGTGCAATGGCCTCGTCGAGGTTGTCGGTAACGGCATCGCAATAGCCGGACGCGATGCGCCGGTCGATGCGGGCCCGATCGACCTCGATCACGAGCGTCGACGCACCGGCGAGCTTTCCGGCCAGCGGCTGCGCGCCGCTCATGCCGCCGCAACCGGACGTCAGCAGTAGCCGCCCCGTGAGCGTGCCGCCAAAGTGCTGGCGGCCGATCGCCATGAAGGTTTCAAACGTGCCCTGCAGGATTCCCTGACTGCCGATGTATTGCCAGGCTGCCGCGGTCATGCCGGGATAAACGGTGAGCCCCATGTCGTCGAGCTTGCGGCGGCTATCCTCGCCGCTCCACTCGCCGACAAGATTGCCATTGGCCATGATGACGAGCGGCGTCGTGGATTGGCCGGGAAAGACGCCGATCGGCTTGCCCGATTGCATGACGAAGGTCTGATCCTCACGCATCGTTGTCAGCGTCGCGACGATGCGATCAAAGCTGTTCCAGTCGCGCGCGGCCCCCGCGATCGGCATGTAGATGACGAGATTTTCGTGCTCCTCGCCGTTCTAGCGATTATTCTCCACCAAGCCCAGGATCGCCACCTGCCGCCCCCCCCGGCAGCCCCCGACAGTGCCACGC
>JBQCIZ010000735.1:0-4526 GCA_051953235.1 Nitrobacter sp.
CTCCCGATGACGTATTAATAAGCTTGCTTATTATATCGGTTGTTAGGAGTGCCGATGCCCCGGACCCGCTCGATCGACAATGACTTCCTGTTTGCCCTGTTCGAGGTGCAACGCCTGCTACGGCTTTACGCCGACAAGCAGGCGTTGCGCTACGGCCTGACCCGCGCCCAGTGGGCGGTGCTGGCCAAACTCGAGCGCACCGAAGGCCTGACGCAGACCGAGGTCGCCGAACTGATGGAGATGCAGCCGATCACGCTGACGCGGTTGATCGACAAGCTCTGCCAGGCTGGCCTGATCGAGCGGCGCAGCGACGAAACCGACCGTCGCGTCAACCGCCTTTACCTGACCAAAACCGCGCGGCCCATGCTGGCAAAGCTCGCGGTGCTGCGAAGCGAGGTCACGCAGGCTGCGCTCGCCGACATCAACGTTCCCGACGCGCATCGTCTGGTGGAACAGCTAGAAACGATCAAGGACAATGTTCGCAACGCGCTTCAGGGCGGCGAGCAGATCAACAAGATGAAAGAACAACACTATGGCTGAGCCCGCTCTGAAACTTGCTCCCGAGCAGAAGGGCAAACCTGCCGAGGTGCCCGCGGCGCAAACAGGCGCCGCACCGGCGCGCTCCGGATTCGGAGCCACCTTGCGCCGTCACCGCCGCACCTTGCTGCTGGTCGTTCTGCCGCTGATCGCGCTGATCGCCGGTCTCACCTTCTACCTGTCGGGTGGCCGTTACGTGACCACCGACGACGCCTATGTCGGCGCGCAGAAGGTTCTGATCACGCCGGAAGTATCCGGCAAGATCGACAAGGTTTCCGTGAAGGAAGGCCAGCAAGTCAAGAAGGGCGACCTGCTGTTCGAAATCGATCCCGCGCCGTTCCGTTTCGCCGTTCAGCAGGCCGAGGCCAAGCTGAACGACGCCAAGGTCGAATACGATACGCTGAAGCAGAATCTCGCGATCTACGCCAAGTCCTCGGCGCTCTCGCAGGAAAGCATCAACGTCAAGCAGCGGGACGTTGACCGCAAGACGTCGCTGGTGAAGAGCAGCGCCGGCTCGCAACTCGACCTCGACAATTCGCTCAGCGCGCTGGTGCAGGCCGAGGGCCTGAACCAGATCCTGCAGCAGCAGATCGCCAATGCGAAGAACAAGCTACTCGGCAACCCCGACCTGCCGCTCGAGAAATTCCCGGCCTACGCGCAGGCCAGGGCGGCGCTCGCCGACGCGGAGCGAAACCTGACCAACACCGAGTTGCGAGCGCCGATCAACGGCACTGCAACCCAGGTCGACAACATTCAACTCGGTCGCTTCGTCGCCGCCGGCACGCCGGTGTTCAGCGTCGTCGATCTCGACAATCCCTGGGTCGACGCCAATCCGAAGGAATCCGACTTCACCTACGTCGCCGTCGGGCAGACCGTCGATCTCTATGTCGACTCGTTCCCCGATCATACTTTCAAGGGCACGGTCGGATCGCTCAGCCCCGGCACCGGCGCGACTTTCGCGATCCTGCCGCCGCAGAACGCCACCGGTAACTTCGTCAAGATCGTGCAGCGCATTCCGGTTCGGATCTATTTCGACAAGAACGATCCCATGGTCGCCAGGCTGAAATCCGGCATGAGCGTCTACGTGTCGATCGATACCCATCACCGGCGTACGCTTGCGGGCCTGCTCGGGCTTTCGCATCCGGCGGCGAAGCAGGACTGATCCGATGACGACGGCCGCGCATCCTGTTGCGGTTCCCGGCCTGCGCCGGAACATGGTGACCATCTGCGCCATGACCGCGACCATCATGCAGGCGCTGGACACCACCATCGCCAACGTCGCGCTGCCCTACATGCAGGGCTCGTTGTCGGCGTCGCAGGACCAGATCAACTGGGTGCTGACCTCCTATATCGTGGCGGCGGCGATCATGACCGCGCCGGTCGGCTGGATCGCCAACCGGTTCGGCCGCAAGCGTATCTTCATCCTGTGTTCGGCCGGCTTCACGATCGCGTCGGTAATGTGCGGGCTAGCGCAGGACATCACACAAATGGTGTTGTTCCGCCTGCTGCAAGGCGTGTTCGGCGCCGCGCTGGTGCCGCTGTCGCAGGCGGTGATGCTGGACAGCTACGCGCTGCACGAACGCGCCAAGGCGATGTCGATCTGGGGCATGGGCGTGATGATGGGACCGATCATGGGCCCCTCGCTCGGCGCCTGGCTCACCGAGACCTATAGCTGGCACTGGGTGTTCTTCGTCAATCTGCCGTTCGGCCTCATCACGGTGATTGGTCTGATCATCTTCATGGACGAGACCAAGCTCGATACCGAATTGCAGTTCGACTGGTTCGGCTTCACCGCGCTTGCCGTCGGCATCGGCGCGCTGCAGCTAGCGCTCGACCGCGGCGAGCAACTCGACTGGCTCGAGTCCTGGGAGATCAAGATCGAGTTCATCGTCAGCGCCGTAGGCTTCTATTATTTCTTCGCTCACTCCCTGACGACGAAACGGCCGTTCATCCAGTTCGCGATCTTCAAGGATCGCAACTTCTCCGCCGCCCTGGTGTTCATGGCGGTGATCGGTCTCGTGCTGTTTTCCACCATGGCGCTGGCGTCGCCGCTGTTCCAGAATGCCTACGGCTACCCGATTCTCACGGCCGGCCTGCTGCTCGCGACCCGCGGCGGCGGCACGTTCGTGGCGATGATGCTGGTGAGCCGGCTGATGAACTGGTTCGAGGCGCGCACGCTGATCGCCACCGGCCTCTCGCTCATCGCCGTTACGCTATACGAGATGACGAAATGGACCGCCGACGTTCAGGTCGTCACCATCGTCATCAACAGCGTCGTTCAGGGCTTCGGCCTCGGTCTCGTGTTCGTGCCGCTCAGCACCGCCGCGTTCATGACGCTGCCGAACCATCTGCGCACCGACGGCACATCGATGCTGACGCTGGTGCGCAATGTCGCGAGCTCGATCGGCATTTCCGTCGTGATCGCGGAGCTGACCAGCGGCACCACCCGCGTTCACGCCATCCTGACCGAGCATATCAATCCATTCAACAATGCCCTGCAAATGCCGAACGTGACCGGCACCATCAACCTTGCGACCGACACTGGCCGGGCCATGATGGATCTGCTTGTCAGCGCGCAGGCGCAGATCATCGCGTTCTCGCAGGATTTCGAGCTGGTCGCACTGGTTACGGTGTGCGCGATCCCGCTGGTCCTGATCCTGAAGTCGACCAAGGAGGCGATGCGCGCGCCGTCGGATCATGCCGCGGTGATGGAATAGCACGCGATCCGATCCCGGATCGCGCCGGTCAGTTGCCGAAGACATTTCCATTCTGGATCGAACAGCTCTCACCGCTAACGCCGAGCAGTTCAAACTCCACTCGCTTGCCCGAGATCATCGAGCGCCCCTTCACTAACTTTTCACCGGCCGCGGTGCCGACAATCACCTTCGTGCTGCAACTCGAGAAATCCGGCGAAAATTCGATTCTAACCTGACGGGCGCCTTGCCGCATGGCGCCGGCGAGAATCAGCGCATGACCCTGGAATGTAGAGCGGCTGTTCTTGGAGATTGTGCCGCCGCCGATCCCCTCCCTGCTACCCGAGCGTCCCCGGCGCGACGCGATGCGCCGCTCGAAGGTGCGACCCTCACTCGAGATGTATATCTGCAGGGTTTGCGGCACGCTGCGCGGCCGGAAATTTTCCTGGTCGGCTGCGCGCTGCATGCGGTTCTCGGTCCAGGACACCGTGACCGATTTTCCGCGCAGAGCGGCGGGCGCATTCTGCGCCAGAGCCGGTCCGATGAGGCCGAGAAGGCCAGCGAGAAAGATTGCCGTTCGCGTGATCGTCATGGCCGACCCCCATTCCGGCTAGACGGCGAAAAACACCGTTTCGTTGTCGCCTTGCAGATGGATATCGAACCGATACACGGGACCGCCACCTTGAACGCGCCTGGCGATCAGCGTCGCCCGGCGATCCCTGGGCACCAGCGCCATGATAGCATCGGTCGCGGTCGACGGCTCGTCGTCGAAATAGATCCGCGTATAGTTCTGCACCAGCATGCCGCGCGCGAAAATCGCCATCAGGATATGAGGCGCCTGCGGCTTGCCGTCGGGCCCCGGCACCGCGCCGGGCTTGATGGTGTCGAAGGCATATTCGCCATCGCCGCCGGTGCCGCAGCGGCCAAATCCCTTGAACGACGAATTCGGCAGCGCGCGCTTGTCCTGCGGATCGCTGAAATGGCCCTGCGCGTCGGCCTGCCATATCTCGAGCATGGAATCCGGCACCGGCGCGCCGTCGCCGTCGAACACACGGCCTTCGATACGAATACGCTCGCCGGAAACATCCGGTGTCACCAGATCGTTGGTGAACGCGTCGTTCCAAGCGTATTTTCCGTTCGAGGTGAGGCCGTAGGCGAAAAACGGACCAACCGTCTGCGATGGGGTGATGCCTGCCGGTGTATCAGCCACTATTTGGTCTCCATGGGCGTGGCGTTGCGGCCGCGCAGCACGATGTTGAAGCGATAGCACAGCGCCCAGTCCGGCTTGGTGTTCTC
>JBQCIZ010000736.1:0-2402 GCA_051953235.1 Nitrobacter sp.
GCTGGCGCCGAGATCGAAGAAATCTTTCTTCGTGAAACCGAAGGCGCCGGCGAACAGCGCGGCCGGCATCTGCTGGATGCCGGTGTTGTATTCCTGGACCGCGTTGTTGAAGAAGCGGCGGCTTGCGGCGATCTTGTTTTCTAGATCGGACAGTTCGCTCGCAAGCTGCTGGAAATTGGCGTTGGCCTTGAGGTCGGGGTAGGCCTCCGACAATGCGATCAGCCGTCCGAGCGCGCCGCTCAACTGGTTCTCGGCGGCCGAGACCTGCGCGGGCCCCTGCGCTGACATCGCCGAGTTGCGCGCCTTGATGACATCGTCGAGCGTGCCGCGCTCATGCGCGGCGTAGCCCTTCACGGTCTCGACCAGGTTCGGGATCAGGTCGTGGCGCTGCTTGAGCTGAACGTCGATGTCGGCGAAGGCCTGACCCACGCGCTGGCTGAGCGCGACGAGGCGGTTATAGGCGGCGAGCGCGAACAGAACGATGATGACGATGACGCCGAGAACGATCCAGCCGGTCGACATGGGCAAGGCTCCTGATGAAACGACGAATGCGGCAAACCGTAGACGAAAACGGGGCCGCGCGGCAGGGGCCGCGGTGGGGATGCAGCCCTGGTTGGTCGTCGATACGGCGCGGACGGTTCAATGCCCGCCGTCTCATCGGAGAAAGCAGCGTCCCGCTGCCAGCGGGACGCTTGCTGGTGCTTATGGCTTGGCTATGTGCCACGCACCGTTGAGGAACCCATCGCCGGTGGTATCGCCCGGCTTGGTGTCCTTCTTGAAAGTGTAGAGCGGCTTGCCCTTGTAGGCCCACATCTTGCTGCCGTCGTCGCGAACCACGATGGTCATGTCGGCGGTGGGCTTGGCGTCCGCCGCGGCCATCAGCGGCGGCCAGTTCTGTGCGCAGGGGCCGTTGCAGGCCGACTTGCCTCCTGCATCCTTGTCGAATGTGTAGAGCGTCATGCCCTTTGCGTCGACGAAGGTCTTGCCCTTGGCGGTGTCGGCCGTCTTCAGCATCTGTGCCGAAGCCGCCGACGAGGCGAAAATGAAAGTCAAAGCCGCTGCTGCGGCGAATGTCCGGGACATTGCAGCTCCACTCCTGATGAACTCTGATGAGGACGCGAACGCGTCAGTCCATAAACGCCGGTGAGTGAAAATTATTCCGCGTGCGGGCTGTCGGAGTCGAAAACGGCGTCGCCCCAATCGAATTTCCGGTGGCGCGCGTATGCGGACTTGTCGCGGCGTGGGATCTTCGCGAGGACAAGGCCTTGCGGTGTGCAGAGTTTTGCGCTCACCGCAACCTTGGTGACGAGCGGCTGCGCCAGTACACGCGCGGGATGCCGTAGTGAAGGCGTGCGTGACAGTGCGACGTAGCTGAATTTTTCGTCCTCGAAGGGAAGCTCTGCGCCCTTGAGGTGTTTATGCGCGCGCAGGCGCGGCAGCCGCTGCACGAAGTGGCACCAGTCAGGCGCGGTGAGCGGACATTCGCCATCGTGCGGGCAGGGCGCGATGACATGCGCGCCTTGTGCGATGAGGTACGAACGCAGCGCCATGATCCGCGCATAGCCGGCGGTTGTACCGGGCTCGACCACGAGCAGCGTATCTGATGTCTTGGTCCATAGCGCGTCGGCAAGCGCGGCCTGCCGGTCGGCGGTCAGTTCTCCGATGACGTAGCTTGCGATGACAAGATCGGCGCTTGCCGCGTCGCGCAGCCCGGCTGACGTGTCGCTCTGCGTGTAGCGCAGCGTGGACAGACGTGATTCTTCGTGCACCAGGTCGAGCGCCAGCGACCTCAGCGCTGGATTGGCGTCGATCGCGTTGAGGTCGTTCATGGACTCGAAGGCTTGCGCGGCCGCCCATGTCGCCGTGCCCGGTCCTGCGCCGACGTCGAGCAGGCTTTGCGGTGTGAAGTCCTGCCGCACCTCGCGCAACGCGTTCAGGCTGGCGATGACGGCTGCGTAGGTCGCAGGCATCCGCGCCAAGGCATAGGCGAGCGCGTCGGTTTCGCTGCGGATCGCGATCGAGCTTTTGCCACTGCGGTAGGCTTGCGAGATCGCAGCCGCTCGCCTGGCGGCATCGTTGCGGGAAAGACCTTGCGCCATTTGTTCGAGCGCAACGCGTAGGATGGGCGGAAGATCGGGCGGGATCATCTTGTGGCGGACGTCATCTGCTACATAAAGACCGTCATGCCGGACTGATCCGGGCATCCATCTAAAAAAGAAGTATGGATTGCCGGGTCAAGCCCGGCAATGACGGGAAGGCGCAACTTGTCTGCTCGACCGACCCTCCCCACGAGTCGTCCCCGCGAAGGCGGGGACCCATAGCCCCTGGCCTCGAAGATAAACAAAAGGCCCTGGCTTCATTGCCCAAATAGCGAGTCCTCGCCGTATGGGTCCCCGCCTTCG
>JBQCIZ010000737.1:0-3790 GCA_051953235.1 Nitrobacter sp.
AATCTGAACCATGCACCCGATATTGCCGGCGGCGATCATGTCTGGCTTGACGCTCGCGATGTTGGCGATTTTCCGATCGCGCAATCTGTTCGCAATGTCAGGCTGGAGAATGTTGTACGTCCCCGCCGAACCGCAACACAAATGACTCTCCGGTACATCTTTCACCACGAATCCATTCTTGGAAAGCAAATCTTTCGGAAGCGCCGTGATTTTCTGTCCGTGCTGAAGGGAACAAGCGGAATGATAAGCGACGACGAGATCGCTGCGGCCTTGCGGCGCAGGCAGATCGAGGCTTGCGACATATTCCGTGATGTCCCTGGCGAGACCTGAGACCTTCGCGGCCTGTTCGGCGTAGTCGCGATCCTCGCGCAGCATGTAGCCGTAGTCCTTGATGACGGTGCCGCAGCCTGAAGCGGTCACCAGAATGGCGTCGAGGCCATTCGCTCCGGCCTCCCGCGTCCATGCCGATACATTGTGACGCGCACGCGCCAGCGCGTCGGCATCGTCGCCCATGTGATGCGTCAGCGCGCCGCAGCATTGCTCGTCGGCGACCAGCACCACCTCGATGCCGTGACGGGTCAGCAGGTTGATCGCGGCCTGATTGATGCGCGGCGCCAGCACCTGTTGCGCACAGCCTTGCAGCAATGCGACCCGCCCGCGACGCTCGCCCATGGCCGGGAACACGCTGCCGGCGGCCGCGCCCGGCGGCGGCAAGGACGACGGCGCCAGCGCCAGCATCGCCTTGATCCGCCTGACAAACGACGGCGTCGTGGCACCCGGTGCAGACCCTGGCAGCAACGCCGCGAACGGGCGCGCCAGCCGCGCCAGGATCATGCTCAGACGGAACAGCTTTGGCCGTGGCAGCACAAAGGCGAGAACCGCGCGGAGCAATCGCTCGGGCAACGGCCGTGCATACTCGTTCTCGATCCTGACGCGAGCCTGATCGACCAGATGCATGTAATTCACGCCGGACGGACAGGTGGTCATACAGGACAGGCACGACAGACAGCGGTCGATGTGTTTTACCACCTCCGCGGTCGGCGGCTTGTCCTTCTCCAGCATCTCCTTGATCAGGTAAATGCGGCCGCGCGGACTATCCAACTCGTCACCTAACAGGACGTAGGTCGGGCATGTCGCGGTGCAAAACCCGCAATGCACGCATTTGCGGAGAATCTTGTCGGCTTCCGCGATATCCGGATCGGCCAGTTGAGCGAGCGTGAATTCGGTCTTCATGAGATTGTCGTCCGCGTCAGCCTGCCGCGATTGAGAACGTGCTTGGGATCGAAACTGTGCCTGACCCGCTCCGCCAGCGCGGCAACGCCTGTGGCCTGCGGATGGAATACATCCACCGCGCGGCGCACGGCCTCCGAAGCCCTCAGCAATGTGGCGTGACCGCCGACCGCATTCGCGCGCTGGCGCAACAGCGCGGCATGCGCATCGGGCGACGGCGGCAGTGCGGCCCAGATCAATCCGCCGCCCCAGTCGTAGATCACGTCACCGCCGGTTTCGCGTGCCAGCGCCTGCCCGAAGGCGCCGCCGGACGCCGGCGGACAGACGATCCGCCACACCGGCCAGGCGCCGAGCGGACCGTTTGCAGCAAACGGTGTGACATCGCGAACGGCGCGCCACAGCGCGGCCGATGCCGTGTCCTCGATCAGTTCCGCCGTCCCGAAGGGCTTCAGCGATGCCGCCAGCGAAGCCGCACGGTGCGCCGCCGATGCAGCAATCCCTTCCAGCCGCAACAGCGTCACGGCCTGCCCTGCCGAACCCAGCGCCCCCTCGGCGGCCCCGAAGGCAGAATGCGGCACGTGGGCCGCGCCCGAAACGTCATAGGGCGAACCCAGGGCAGACGTCATGGCGCGGTTGGCCGTGACGTCGTCGAGCCCGCGCAGTACCAGAGTGCGCTCGGCCTCCGCCTTCGGCATGACCTTCAGCGTCACCTCGGTCATGACCGCAAGCGTGCCCCACGATCCCGCCAGCAGTTTGCAGAGGTCGTAGCCGGTGACGTTCTTCACGACCTTGCCGCCGGCCTTGAAGCTGTCGCCGAAACCGGACACCGCATGTGCGCCGAGCAGATGGTCGCGCGCGCCACCGGCCTTGATACGGCGCGGACCGGCCAAGCCGGCCCCGATCATGCCACCGATGGTGCCCCGGCCGGCGGCGGTGCCCAGCAGGACCGAGGTGTCCATCGGATCGAAGGCGAATTCCTGGTTCTTGGAGTCGATCAGCGACAGCACGTCCGCCAGCGGCGCGCCGGCCTGCACCGTGATAATCAGTTCGTTCGGCTCATAGGAGGTGACGGCGTTCAGCGCCGACACATCAAGCACGGCGTTGGTCGCCATGGTGTGTCCGACCGATCGCTTGCTGCCGTGGCCGACGATTTCCAACGGCTGTTCGCTCGCGATCGCGGCGCGCACGGCAACCTCGACGTCGGCGGCATCACGTATTTTCAGAATGTCCACGATCAATCGTCTTCGTTTTGAGTATTGCCTTAAGCCGGTTGCCTCCCTCCCCCTTGTGGGGAGGATCGGCCGAGCGAAGCGGAGGCCGGGGTGGGGGGCTCGCACTCGCCCCCACCCGGTTCGCTTGTCGCTTCGCTCCAGCGAACCACCCTCCCCACAAGGGGGAGGGAGAAGAAAGATCGGGGCTCGTCACCATCCCTCAAAACCTCGGCAGATCCGGGAACGCGAGCTGCCCCTTGTGCACGTGCACGCGGCCGAGTTCGGCGCAGCGGTGCAGGGTCGGGGACACCTTGCCCGGATTGAGCAGGCCCTGCGCGTCGAAGGCGCCTTTCAGACGCTGCTGCGGGTTGAGATCGATATCCGAGAACATCTCCGGCATCAGGTCGCGTTTCTCGATGCCGACGCCGTGCTCGCCGGTGAGTACGCCGCCGACCTCAACGCAGAGCTTCAGAATATCCGCGCCGAACGCCTCCGCCTTGTCCATCTCGCCGGGCTTGTTGGCATCGTAAAGAATGAGCGGATGCAGGTTCCCGTCGCCGGCATGGAAGACATTGGCGACGCCCAATCCGTATTTCTCCGACATCTCCCTCATCCGCACCAGCACGTGCGACAGCGCGGCGCGCGGGATGGTGCCATCCATGCAGAGATAGTCTGGCGAGATGCGACCGACCGCCGGGAATGCCGCCTTGCGGCCGGACCAGAACAGCAGACGCTGCTGCTCGGAGTCCGAGATCTGGCAGGTCGTCGAACCGCAGCCCAGCGCGATCTTTTCGACGCGCTTGATGAGTTCGTCCACCTCGATGCTCGGACCATCGAGTTCGATGATCAGCAGCGCATCGACATCGAGCGGATAGCCGGCGTGAACGAAGTCTTCCGCCGCGTGGATCGCGGGCTTGTCCATCATCTCCATGCCGCCGGGGATGATGCCGGCACCGATGATCTTGGCCACGCAATCGCCGGCCGCCTCGACCTGGGGGAAGCCGACCATCAGAGCGCGCGCGGTCTCGGGCTTCTGCAAGATTCGGACGGTGACCTCCGTGACGACGCCGAGCAGGCCTTCCGAGCCGGTGATGATGCCCATGAGGTCGTAACCGGCGTTCTCCGGCGCCTTGCCACCGATGCGCAGGATTTCTCCGGTGATAAGGACCAGCTCACAGCCGAGCACGTTGTTGGTCGTCATGCCGTATTTCAGGCAGTGCACGCCGCCGGAATTCTCCGCGATGTTGCCGCCGATCGAACAGGCGATCTGCGACGACGGATCGGGCGCATAGTAGAACCCGGCATGGGCCACCGCCTGGCTGATCGCGAGGTTGGTGACGCCGGGTTCG
>JBQCIZ010000738.1:0-3416 GCA_051953235.1 Nitrobacter sp.
TCACAGGGCTGGATCGACTGCGGCGTCGTATTCCTTCTTGAAGCGCGCGATCAATTCCGCCGCCGGCACAACGTTGGCCACGCTGCCGACACCCTGCCCCGAGCCCCAGATCTCCTTCCACGCTTTCGGCTTGGCGCGCTCCCCGGAGGCGTCGGTGCCAAAGCTCATCTTCGAGGCGTCCGATGTGGGAAGATTCTCGGGGTCCATGCCCGCCGCGACGATCGACGGCTTGAGATAGTTGCCGTGCACGCCGGTGAAGAGATTGGAATAGACGATGTCTTCCGCGCTCGAGGTCGTGATCATCTCCTTGTAACGCGGCACGGCATTGGCCTCCGCGGTTGCGATGAACGCCGAACCGATATAGGCGAAGTCGGCGCCGAGCACGCGCGCCGCGCGGATAGCGCGGCCGTTGCCCATGGCGCCCGACAGCGCGATCGGCCCGTCGAACCAGCGCCGCGTTTCAGCAACGAACGGGAATGGCGAAATCTCGCCGGCATGACCGCCCGCGCCCGCCGCGACCAGAATCAGTCCGTCGGCGCCCTTCTCGACCGCCTTGTGCGCGAACTTCTGGTTGATGACATCATGAAACACGATGCCGCCCCAGCCGTGCGCGGCCTGATTGACCTCTTCGCGCGCGCCGAGCGAGGTGATCATCATCGGCACCTTGTGCTTCTCGCAAAGCGCCAAATCATGATCGAGCCGGTTGTTGGACTTGTGCACGATCTGGTTGACCGCGAACGGCGCCGATGGCCGCTCCGGATGCGCCCTGTCGTACGCCGCGAGTTCTTCCTTGATCCGATGCAGCCACTCGTCGAGCAGCTCCGGCGGCCGCGCATTCAGCGCCGGAAACGAACCGACGATGCCGGCCTTGCACTGGGCGATCACGAGATCGGGCACCGAGATGATGAACAGCGGCGCGCCGATCACCGGCAGCGACAGACGGCCCTTGAACAAGGCAGGCATGGACATTCGACAAAACCTCACGTGACGCGGGCGCGGCCCGCGCGCCCCTGGAAAGGATGACAGCCGTCCTACCAAAGCAATTGCGGGACCGCCACACAAGAGCGCGCATGGGACGCCAGCGGTATCATTGGCAGATCGCGCGGGTGACGTAGTTATCGGTGCGGCAATCGCCCGGCTGGCGCGCACGGCCTGGGATCAACGTCTTCGCCGAGCAGGTCTCGGCGGAATCCATATCCACGCTGCGGCCTTCCTTGAAACCCTTGCTTTGGCAGAGTTTGTCGGCGGCAGCCTTGCAGTCCGGCGCACCATTGGGGGCGACCGGACACGCCACGCGGCCGGTCACCCCCGGTGATTTCGTCAGGCGGGATATTGCCTCGGCCGCACTTTTGGTCGCCTCCCAGGTCCGCGCATTGAAATCATCGATGGCCTGCCCGGAATTCTTCATGTCCGGCAGGATCGGGGACGAACCCGAGAACAGTTTTCCGAGTTCGTTGATCAGGCCCGGATTTTCCTTGCGCGGTGGCTCGGCTGGAGCAACGGACGGCGCTTCCGGTGCAGGCGGTGATGACGGAGCCGGAGAAGCCGGGGTCGTCGGGAATTGCGGCGAAGGCGCTGCCTGCGGCCACGCCAAACCCGTCATCGCGACGACAAGCCATGCCGCGCCGACCCCTGCGCGAGTCACTGCAGGCCACAACAACGATCCGCCATTTCGATGAGACATCGAGCGACCGTATCGCGGAAAGCCGCGCGGGGAAAGAACGGGAATTCTATCGGCTAGATCAGCTTGAACGCGATCACAAAGCCCAGGACAATGACGGCGGCGCCAATTGCGACCCACAATCCCAGACGCTTCTCGATCTCGGCGCGGATCACGTCGCCGTAGCGATTGAGTACGACCGCAACCACGAAGAAGCGGCCGCCGCGGGCAATGATCGAGCACAGAATGAAGAGCCAGATATTGTAGCCGGCAAAGCCCGACGTGATGGTGACGAGCTTGTAGGGGATCGGTGTCAGCCCCTTGCCGATGATGATCAACGCGCCCCACTGCGCATAGGAGGCGCGAAACGCCTCGACCTTGTCGCCGAGCCCATAGAGATGAATCAGCCACTGCCCCAGCGAGTCATAGAGCAAGGCGCCAATGGCATAGCCAAGCACGCCGCCGGCGACCGATGCCACCGTGCACAGCGCCGCGAACAGCCAGGCCCGCTGCGGCCGCGCCAGCGACATCGGCAACAGCATGATGTCGGGTGGAACGGGAAAGAACGAGCTTTCAGCGAAAGCGACCGCTGCAAGAATCCAGAGCGCGTAGGGTTTGTCGGCGGCGGCGATGCACCAGTCGTAGGTCCGTCTCAGCATGGCGCGATGAACCACTGCGCGGCGGATTTGTCCATGGCCGGAATCAGGGATTCAGCGGCGCTTGCGCAACCGGTGGTCGTCGAGCGCGACAATTGGCCGCCGGGCGGCCTTTGCGGGCGGCTTGACCGGTTTGGGCAGTTTCTCGGCGATCCCGAGCATGCGTTCGCGGCGATCCATCTCGGCCCAGACGTCCTCGGGACGAACCCCGGCCGCAGCCCATAGCACCGCAAGATTGTAGAACAGGTCGGCGCTTTCGCGGATCACCGCGTCGGTCTTGCCATTGACCGCATCGATCACGACTTCGATGGCTTCCTCGGCGAGTTTCTTGGCCATCTTCGAGGGACCGCGCTGAAACAGCCGTGCGGTTCGCGAGGTGGCAGGATCGAGATCCCGCGCCGCGATCACCGCCGCATAAAGCCGGTCGAGCGAATCACTCATGCCAGCCACGCTAGCCGAAACTCCCGACCAGCGTGTTAACGGCCGCCCAAACCACGACACCGGCCGCATCAGCGGCCGGCGTCTTTTATCCAGTCACATTATCCGGCCAGAGGACCGGCACACGATCAGTAGGGAATGATGTTTCCGCCCGGATCGAGATAGCTGCCGCCGCCGTAGCCGTATGAGCCCGCGCCGCCATAGGGCGAGGGATAGCGCGGCGCGCCGTAATAGACAGGCGGCGGGCCATAGTAACCGGGGCCGTAGTCATAGTAGGCGTCGCGATTTGCCTGGGATGCGGCAATCGCGCCGACGGTCCCGATAATGCCAGCGAATGCGGCGGCCGCCGCCGCATTGCCACCGCCATGATGACGATAGTGGTGCCGGCGCTGGGCGCTGACGTCAGTGATGGCGTGAGTCGAAGCGGCCCCGGCCGCCCGGACGGGCGACGCCGCGAAAGACGGGCCTGCCGCCGTCAAGGCCACTGCCGCAACCGTCGCCAAAACGACGCTCCGGCCGGTCGATGATTTGAAACCCTTGCGCGTCAACATCTGAAATATCCTTTTCGATATCGATCATGTCGGCCCGCCAAGGGCCGCTGCGGGAGATAACTCCCGCCTTCTACATTGGGTTCCCGTTTCCGAATGCAAGCTGAACGGCCC
>JBQCIZ010000739.1:0-2317 GCA_051953235.1 Nitrobacter sp.
ACCGGGCCTGCTGCAGCAGGTGTTCGAAGGCGCGCCGCGCGACGCACGCGTCGTGGTGGTTGGCGTCTGCATGGAAAACGACCACTCCGAGCCGCTGCTTGGCATCCTGAAAGAGCTCGCGGTGCAATTCGTCTATGCCTATACGCCGGACGAATACGCCTATGCCCTGCGGCTGATCGCGGAAGGCGACGTCGACGCGGCTGCGATGGTGACGGCGACGGTCGGCCTCGATGGCGTGGCGCAGGCCTTCACCGATCTGGCCAATCCCGAGCGCCATACCAAGATCATCATCGATCCCGCGCGATAGGGATCGTAGCCTGCGGTCCACCCGGCCACCGGTGGAATGGGACGTTAAGGCCAACAGGCACTATATTCCGCGCCATCTTGCACCCGCGAACGTCCTGCTGCACAACAGGCGCAAATGGCTGTCACCCGTCCCCAACTCAAGAAATTCCGCCGCATCGTCGTCAAGGTCGGCTCGTCGCTGCTGATCGATTCGGTGGCCGGCGAGGTGCGCGCGGCGTGGCTCTCGGCGCTGGCCGATGACATCGCGAAACTGCATCGCGACGGTTGTGATGTGCTGATCGTATCGTCGGGGTCGATCGCGCTTGGACGCAGCAAGCTGAAACTGCCGCGCGGACCGCTGAAGCTGGAGGAGAGCCAGGCCGCGGCCGCGGTCGGGCAGATCGCGCTGGCGCGCATCTGGTCGGAAGTGCTCGGCGATCACGGTATCGGCGCTGGACAGATTCTGGTGACCTTGCAGGACACCGAGGAGCGCCGCCGCTATCTCAACGCGCGCTCGACGATTGCAAAGCTGCTCGATTGGCGGGCGGTCCCGGTCATCAACGAGAACGACACGGTGGCCACCAACGAAATCCGTTACGGCGACAACGATCGTCTCGCTGCGCGCGTCGCCACCATGGCGAGCGCGGATCTGCTGATCCTGCTGTCTGATATCGACGGGCTCTACGATGCGCCGCCCCATCTCAATCCCGATGCGAAGCTGATCCCGGTCGTCAAGGCCGTTACGGCCGACATCGAGGCGATGGCGGGCGCAGCCGCGTCCGAATTGTCGCGCGGTGGCATGTTCACCAAGATCGAGGCGGCGAAGATCGCGACCACATCAGGCACGCACATGCTGATCGCGTCCGGCAAGATCGATCATCCGTTGCAGGCGATCATGGATGGTGGCCGCTGCACCTGGTTTCTGACGCCGGCCAATCCCGTCACCGCGCGAAAGCGTTGGATCGCGGGCTCCCTAGAGCCGAAGGGGACGCTGACCATCGATGCCGGCGCCGTGGCGGCATTGCGCCAGGGCAAAAGCCTGCTTCCGGCCGGCGTGATCCGTGTCGATGGATCGTTCGCGCGGGGCGATGCGGTGATCGTACGCGGTCCCGATACACACGAGATCGGACGCGGCCTCGTCGCCTACGACGCCGACGATGCCGAGAAGATCAAGGGGCGCTCGTCGTCCGACGCGGCGCAGATTCTCGGGATCGGCGGCCGCGCCGAGATGATCCATCGCGACGACCTCGTGGTCGGAGGGCCCCACGGAGAGGCGAGCTGACGGCGTAGCGTTGACCGTCAGTGCCCCAGCAGATGCAGGGCATGCGGTGCGAAGATTCCAATCGCAGTCACGCCGATTCCGGCCAGAGCCAGTAACCCCGAGATCCAGGCCAGCACGATCATGCCGGTGATGATGGTCGCCGACGCCAGCACGATCGCGATCTGGAACGCTGCCGACGCCAGCTCGAAGTGATGATACTTCGCGAGGGCGACGTCGCGCTCGTGCTCCGCGTGCTTGGCGCGTTCGGCGAGCTGGTCCTGTCCCTCACCGGTTTCGGGTTCGGAGCGATAGCGCGCCGCGGTCTTCTGCCAATCGTCGATCTGCTTCTGCAGCGCGGCCTTGGCCGCCTCGTCTGTGGTCTGGCGCAGCGCCAGCTTGGCTTGATCGGCCTGGGTCTGAACGGTGGTGCGGCGGATGCTCTTGGCCTGGAAGAAGGCCCAGAGGTTGGAGGACTCCACGTTCTTGAAGATCGATTCAGTCTGGGCGCCCTTGCCCAGCGTTTCCGATAGCGCCAGGCAGAGCGCGATGACCGCGATCAGCAGGGCGATCTTCTTGTTCTCTCCCGAAGCATGATTTGCATGCTCGGCATGCTCCATGCTCTCGTGCGCACTCATGGATGTCTCCCGTGGTGGTTGGACCGGCGCAACGATTGACCGGCGGCTTTTACCGCGCAAGGGGCCAGCCGGTATCGGAAGCCGATGTCCGCCGGAAAATCTGGAGTGTGGTTTTGCGGCGTCAGGCGCGGGGATG
>JBQCIZ010000740.1:0-3894 GCA_051953235.1 Nitrobacter sp.
TGTCAGCGACAACGCGCGCTCGGGAGCCTTGATGCCGACTTGCAGCGCCGAATATGCGCCCATCGAGAGACCGACGAGATGCGCAGCCTTGATCTTGAGATGATCGAGAACGGCGATCGCGTCGTCGCGGAAGTGTTCGTACGAGTAGGCGCTGTCCGAGACCGGAACGTCCGATGGCGTATAGCCACGCGCCGAGTAAGCGATGCAGCGATGCCTGCGCGAGAAGTAGCGCATCTGCGGCTCCCAGCTAGCATAGTCGGCGGCAAATTCGTGCACGAACAGGATCGGCGTGCCGCTACCGGCCTCTTCGAAGTAGAGGCGTGCATCGTCCTTGCTTGTTGCGTAGGGCATTCCGTTCTCCCGTTAATGATTGTGTCCATTCGTGGGCGCCACGATAGTTGAAAATGAAGGTGCGTGCGCTCTGCGCCTGATGCAGTCCTGCCATGACTTCCAAAACGCGGGCTATCATGTTTCAAGGCCCCCGGCGCGATGGCTTCCCGTCACGAAATGACCGCGGAATAGCCTCGAAAACGCATGAGGCATGCAGCACGCTCGTCATGCTCTCGCCACATCGCAATTCGTTTTACGCGCTTGAGTGTCGGTCCTGTCGCTGGGTCGATGGAATTTGGGGGTGTCACAGAGGATGAATAATGATTGAGTTGGTTGCGTTTCGCCGGTCGCTTCGTGTTTTGGCGCTGGCAGTGTGTTCGCTGGCAGTCGCGTTCGCGGCCCCAGCTTCTGCTAGACCTCATCACCGCGCGGGACATCACGCGCACAGTCATCACACACATCATCACTATCATCACGCGAGCCGCCACTATCGGCATCGTCATCATGGCCGCCGCATCGCGCGTGCTTCGCGTTGGGATGCGGGTGTCGAGCGCATGAACGCGCAGGGCTTTGGCAATGCCAACGCCGCCATGACGCCGCAGACCGGATTTTCGAGCGGCTTCGGCGTGTCGAACGTCGTTGCCGAGGCGCGCCGTTACATCGGAGGCAACCCGACCGGCCGCAGCCGGCTCTGGTGCGCGCGCTTCATGAACATGGTGCTGAAGCGGTCCGGCCATGAGGGCACAGGGTCCGACATGGCGAGCTCTTTCGCGCATTATGGGCACCGGGTTTCCGGTCCGCAGATCGGCGCCATCGCCGTCATGGGCCGGCGCGGTGGCGGTCACGTCGGTGTCGTCAGCGGCATTGACGCCAAGGGCAACCCGATCATCGTCTCGGGCAATCACGGTCATCGTGTCGCGGAGTCTGTCTATCCGCGCGGCCGCATCTACGCTTACGTGATGCCGTCGAGCTGACGTCAGGCTAACGACGGGTCAGCATTGATGATCCTGTCGCCGGCGGCGATCGTGCCGCCGGTGATGACCTCGGCATAAATTCCGCAGTCGCAGTGGCCGAGCGTCCGCATCAAGGTATGCGGGATGTTGAGGTCGCGAACGGCTGTCTCCGGATCGACATTGGTCGCCGCGCATCGCACGATCCGTTTCACCACCTTGAGCCTGACGTCGCCGATCGCGAGCGTGCGGTCGAGCAGGTCGAGTTCGCTCCACGCCGGCCAGCCGCGGACATAGAGATTGGCGCGGAAGCGGAGCGGGTGAACCGGCTGCCCGACCATGTCCTCGATGGCGGCGACGCTGCCGAGGTTGATGATCGAGACCACCTTCTTCGCCACGTCCGAGAAGCTGTGGCCGTTGCCGACCAGTACTCTCGGCGGCCCCTTCAACTCCTCGGCGAAATTCGTCGCGAAATAACGCTCGGTCGCAGCGCGGCCCTCGGCGGTGCCGAGGTCGGCCCGGATTGCTTCCTCGCCGTTGGTCCGAATTGTCAGAGTCCTGCTGTCGTCGTCATAGTGGCTATGGAGCGCGGCGAGGCGCTCGTCGCGCATCAGCATCAGGAAACGGGTTTTGGGAAAATACTGCGGACTGGCCGGGTCGAAGCCCGTCGGCCCGTTCTCGATGGCGTAGCTGCGGTCGCCCGGGACGGTCTTTCCAGGGCTCAGGGTCGCGTGGGGCAGGGTTTCCGCGGACAGACCTTTGACGGGATAGCGGTAAATGGCCTCGACGGCCGCATCGGCGATTCCGGACATAGGGCTGTTTAGGGGATTCGCGTGCGGCTGGCCATCGGCCCCGAAAATCCCGGCGCTACCTCTTCCCTTCCTGGGAGCGTATTCCTACATTTGCCACAAGCTGGATCGACGATCCGGCGCGACGACCGTTGCCGGTTGAGGAACGTCAATGCGGCCAGCGGAAACCCAATGAAGATGTTGCTTCTGTGCCTTCGGGGCAGAAGCGGCAGGCTGAGGGAGATCCAATGAACATTGAGAAATATACCGAGCGGGTGCGCGGCTTCATCCAGTCGGCGCAATCGCTTGCGGTGCGCGAAGGTCACCAGCAGTTCACACCGCTGCATATCCTGAAAGTTCTGCTCGACGACAGCGAAGGCCTGGCGGGAAGCCTGATCGACCGCGCCGGCGGCAATTCGCGCGCGATCCTCAAGGCGACTGAAGACGCGCTCAACAAGATGCCGAAGGTATCCGGCGCGGGTGCGGGCCAGATCTATCTGGCGCCGGCGACGGCGCGTGCGTTCGATGCCGCAGAGCAGGCCGCCGACAAGGCGGGCGACAGCTTTGTCACGGTGGAACGGCTGCTGCAGGCGCTGTCCCTCGACAAGGACAGCGAAGCCGGCAAGTTGCTGAAGGACGGCGGCGTCACCCCGCAAAACCTGAACGCGGCGATCAACGCGCTGCGCAAGGGCCGGACAGCGGACAGCGCGACGGCGGAAAACGCCTATGACGCCCTGAAGAAATATGCCCGCGACCTCACGCAGGCGGCGCGCGACGGCAAGCTCGATCCGGTGATCGGCCGCGACGAGGAAATCCGCCGTACGATCCAGGTGCTGTCGCGGCGCACCAAGAACAATCCCGTACTGATCGGCGAGCCCGGCGTCGGCAAGACCGCGATCGCGGAAGGCCTTGCGCTGCGCATCGTCAACGGCGACGTGCCCGAAAGCCTTAAGGACAAGAAGCTGCTGGCGCTCGATCTCGGCGCGCTGATCGCGGGCGCGAAGTATCGCGGCGAATTCGAGGAGCGGCTGAAGTCCGTGCTGCAGGAGGTCACCTCGGCTGAAGGCGGCATGATCCTGTTTATCGACGAGATGCACACACTGATCGGCGCCGGCAAGGCCGATGGCGCCATGGACGCGTCGAACCTGCTGAAACCGGCGCTGGCGCGCGGCGAGCTGCACTGCGTCGGCGCCACCACGCTCGACGAGTACCGCAAGCATGTCGAAAAGGATGCGGCGCTGGCGCGGCGCTTCCAGCCGATCTTCGTGTCCGAGCCGACTGTGGAGGACACCATCTCGATCCTGCGCGGGCTGAAGGACAAGTACGAGCAGCATCACGGCGTGCGCATCGCCGACAGCGCGCTGGTGGCGGCGGCGACGCTCTCGAACCGCTACATCACCGACCGCTTCTTGCCCGACAAGGCAATCGACCTCGTCGACGAGGCGGCGGCGCGGCTGAAGATGCAGGTCGATTCCAAGCCGGAAGAACTCGATAACATCGACCGCGAAGTGGTGCGGCTGAAGATCGAGCAGGAGGCGCTGAAGAAGGAGCACGATGCCGGCTCCAAGACGCGGCTGGAAAATCTTGAGAAGGAGCTGATCGACCTCGAGAAGAAGTCGGCCGACCTGACCTCGCGCTGGAACGCGGAGAAAGGCAAGCTGTCGGACGCCGCCAAGCTCAAGAGCGAACTGGATCAGGCGCGCGGCGATCTCGCCAACGCGCAGCGCCGCGGCGAATACCAGAAGGCGGGCGAACTGGCCTACGGCCGGATTCCCGAACTGGAGAAGCGGCTGGCGGACATCGAGGCGAGCGAGAGCTCGACTATG
>JBQCIZ010000741.1:0-5869 GCA_051953235.1 Nitrobacter sp.
CACCTATACATTCGACGCGCTACCGGGGGATTTGCTGCCGTAGATCAAGTTCGAACTTGTTGTGAATCGCGACGAGAGGTTCTTCACCTCCCCCGCAAGCGGGAGAGGGAGTATGTGGTGCCCTGACGATGTGTTTCCATCAAGACGAGAGACGCGGCGAAATCAGTGCCGTACCACCAGCACCGAGCATTTGGCGTAACGCACCACGTGGCCGGCGTTGGAGCCGAGAAAATAGGTCTTCATCGCCGGACGGTGCGAGGTCATCACGATCAGGTCGGCCTTGATCGCCTGAGCCTCCTCCAGGATCTCATGATAGATGCCGCCCTGCCGAACCACGCTGGAAATGCGCGAGGGCTCGAGCCCGGCTTCGCGCGCGACGATCGCGAGCGCGTCTTCCGAGGACTGGCGCTGCTGCACGTCGAAATCCGCCGGCACGTATTCGGCGAGCATCACCGGTGTCATCTGCAACACGTTCAGCAGCCTCACGGTCCCGTTCGATGCGTCCGACAGCGAGACGGCGGTCGCGATCGCGGGTTTTGCGAGATCGGTGTCGGCGAGATCGATCGGCACGAGAATGGATTTGAACATCGGCGCCCTCCATCATGGTCCGGGTCCGCGTCGTATCCTGTCTTCCGCAGGTTTTTTTGAACCCAAGGACCGCTTGCACATGTCGCGCGATGTCCCGCCGCGCGCGGGACGACTGTAGCACAAAACGCGGCGGATGCGACGGGAGCGAAATGCCGCGCGTCACGCGTCCTTCAGCAGTTTCGGGCTGACGAATTGCCGGAGCCGTCCGCCCTGGAACGAGACGTCGTCCCAGCTATCGATGGAGAAGTCGATCACGGCGAGACCCGAGGTCGGCAGGTTGTCGGCGAGCGCGGCGCGCCCCGCAGCATCGCCACCGCCGGTGAGGCCGAGAGCGATTTCGTGAAAGCCGGGATTGTGACCGATCATCATCAGCCGCTTCGGATCCTCCGCCGCGGCGGCGCGGATGATCGCCAGAAGCTCCGCAGGCTCGGCGCCATAAAGCTCCGCCAGATGGACCGCGCGCAGATGCGGCGCCGCCGCCGCGATTGCCTGCTGCACGATGTCCCAGGTCGCACGTGCCCGAACGGCAGTCGAAACCAGGGCGAGGTCGGGCAACAGATCGCGCTGGCCGGCGAGCCAGCGGCCGACCTCGGCGGCGTCGGCATTGCCGCGCGCGTCGAGCCGCCGATCCCAGTCGTTGCCGCTGGGTGCGTCGCTTTCGGTTTTGGAATGACGAAGCAGCAACAGGCGGCGCATGACGCGTTCTCGATTCGGAGTTAAAGCATGACCCGGAACTTGGACCGAAGGTATCGACCCAAGCGGATTAATCTACAACCTTCCACGGGACAAGGTGACAGGGCTAGTGGAGTGGATTTGACATTCGCTATCCGCGAAGCGGCAGGTCCTGGACGCGAATGCCAAATCCAAAAACTCCACCAGTAAGTTATATCTGCTGGTGGCCCTTTGATTCTAACATTCGCATAGAACTTCGCTGAAACGGGATGCGAAGGTTAGAATCGGACCATTAGTATCGTCTCGTAAGGACATGCGATGATCTCCGAGACCACAGGTGCGGCCAATGGCCCCGGCGACACGGCGTCCGCTGCTGCGGTGCAAGACCGGCTGCGGTTGACGCTGGACTATGATGCCGATGTCTGCGTGATCGGCGCGGGTCTCGCCGGGCTGACGGCGGCGCTGGAAGCCGCGCGGATGGGCGCGAGCGTCGCGGTGCTCGAAGGCCGTCACGTCGGCTGGAATGCGTCGGGCCATCATCTCGGCACTGTCATGCCGGGTTATTCGCTGCCGCTTGCCGATCTCATCGCGCGTGTCGGGTTCGACGATGCGCGCGAACTGTGGGCGCTGTCGAAGCAGGGCGCGGACTACGTGCGCGCGCAAGCCGCCGAGGATGTCATCCCCGGCCTTGCGCTGAGCGATGGCGCCCTGGAAGTCTCCAATGTCGATGCCGGCGACCGGCTGATCAGCCGCTTGCAGATGCTGACGGAGGATTTCGCAACTGACGTCGAGGGATGGCAGGCCGATCGCGTCCGCGACGTGTTGCGCACCACGCGTTATTTTCACGCGGTGCATTACCCGAGGGCGTTCCAGATCGACGGCCGCAAATACGTTCACGGTCTCGCCGAACTCGCGCGCAAGGCCGGCGTGCGCATCTTCGAGGAGACGCCGGTCGTCAGCATCGACGCCGCCGGTGTCCGAAAACGAATCGTGACGCCGCAGGCGCGATTGCGCGCTTCCCACGTCGTACTGGCGGGCAACATCCATCTCGGCGAGGCGTCGCGGCGTCTGTCCGATACGCTGCTTCCGGTGTGGCGCTATGCCGCCGTCACGGCGCCGCTCGGCGAGCGGCTTGCCGAGGCGGTGACGTTTCAGGGCTCCGTCACCGACAGCGACGGCATCGACCATTTCCGCATCGTCGAGGGCGACCGCCTGATGTGGGCGAGCCCTGAAACCACCTGGGAGGCGCGGCCGCAACGGTATGCCGGCGCCATCCGCAATCGTATCCGCACGATCTTTCCGCAACTCGGCAAGGTCGAGATCACCGATACGTTCTGCGGTGCGATCGGGCAGACCGTGCACGGCATGCCGCAGATCGGCCAGTTGCGCCCGGGACTCTGGGTCGCCAGCGGCTTTGGCCGCCAGGGCCTGAACACCTCTGCGATGGCCGGGCAACTGCTCGCGCGCAGCATGTTCGCCAATGACGATCGCTGGCGGCTGTTCTCGCCGTTCGAGCTGGTCTGGGCGGGCGGTACGACCGGACGGGTCGCCGGCTATGCCATCGGCATGGCGACGCGCGCAGGCTCCGCCGCTGCAGGGACGCTTTCGCGTTACCGGGAGCGGGCGCGGGGCAGGGAGCGGACGCGGGAGGCGCGGCTCGCAGCCGCCAACCGTCAGGCGGGAACCCGGTCATACACCGCTGCGGATCGCGTTCCGCCGCAGGATCGCTCCGACGGAATAGAGTGAGGGGGCAGGGGTTGGCCTCCAAGGGTCCGCCCCAGGGGGCTCGCCTCTCGGGACTGTGAGCAGCGCCGGTCCGGAGCAGTGTAACTTAGGCGGGTACGGCTACGTATCTCGCACGGTCCCTCTCGATTGCCACGGAGATAGCCATGATTGACCGCCGTATCCTGCTCGCATCCGCCGCCGGCCTCGCAGGCCTGTTCGGCTTCCGCTGGCTGCGTGGGGAGCCCGCGCGTGCGAACGAGCAAAAGGCCGCTCAAAAGTTAGAGATCGAAAAGACCGACGCAGAGTGGCGCGCGCAACTCACGCCGCAGCAGTACCATATCCTGCGCCAGCAGGGCACCGAGCCGCCGTTCACCAGCCCGCTGCTCAAGGAGCATCGCAAGGGCACCTTCGCCTGCGCCGGCTGCGACCTGCCGCTGTATTCGTCCGAGACCAAGTTCGAGAGCGGCACCGGCTGGCCGAGCTTCTGGAAGCCGCTCGACAATGCGGTCGGCGAGACCTCGGACACCACCTTCGGCATGACACGGACCGAGATCCATTGCCGGCGCTGCGGCGGGCATCTCGGCCACGTCTTCGACGACGGCCCGAAGCCGACCGGCCTGCGTTACTGCATGGACGGGCTGGCGCTGGTGTTCCACCCGGCGACGCCGTCGGCGACCTGATCCTCCCGGCAAGAGTTGCCCTGCCAGGCAAGAATGCCCCGGTCCCAAGACCGGGGCATTCGCTTTATCATATTGAAACAACGATATTTTTCACGTTGGCACGGGGCTTGCGACATCGTTCTCCGACTGCGGCTGCGTTTTTTGACCTCCGGCGGGCCGCCCGGATCGAGTTGGAGACGATGTTATGGGTATTTTCGACGCACTGAATACTTCGGTCGGCGGTTTGCAGGCGCAGTCCTTCGCGCTGCAGAACATCTCCGGCAACATCGCGAACGCCCAGACCACGGGCTACAAGGGCATCAGCACCGCCTTCAGCGACCTGATCCCGGACTCGACCAACCCCGACCGTCAGGTCGCCGGCGGGGTCACCGCTTTCGCGGTCTCCACGATCACCACCCAGGGCACGGTGTCGGCCTCCACGGTCGGCACCTACATGGCGATCACCGGCGACGGCTTCTTCAACGTCCAGTCGCCGACGGGGACGGTCGACAATCAGCCGGTGTTTTCCGGCGTCACCTATTACACCCGCCGCGGCGATTTCCAGGTCAACTCCAACGGCAACCTCGTCAACAGCGCGGGCTATTATCTGATGGGCGTGCCGGTCGATCCGAAGACCGGCAACCCACTCGGCAACGTGCCGCAGGTGTTGCAGTTCCAGAACAACTTCATTCCCGCGCAGGCCACCACCACGCTACAATACGCCGCCAACCTCCCGGCGGTGCCGAGCACGCAATCGAGTTCGAGCGCGACCGCCGGAACGATCACCGCGGCGGGTGGCCTCAATCCGTCCGATTTCACCAGCGGCTTCAATCCGCTGGTCGTCGGCACGCCGGCGCCGCCCTATACCGACAACACCATTTCCGGCTCGGCGGCGACGAACCAGCAGACGCCACCGGTTGCGATCACGAGCGCGACGCTTTTGTCCGGCACGGCCCCAAGCGACTCGCTGCCGGGCGGCTTTGCCGTCGGCGACACCATAACCGTCGGCACCGCACCTGCGACGACCATCACCTTCACGACAGCAGGTACCGGCTTGCAGGACGCCACCCACGTGCGCATCGATGACACCGTCGGCGATCTCCTTGGGAAGATCGGCGCGATCACCGGCGTTACGCCGACGATCAGCGCCAGCACCGGCGCGATCACGCTGCACACGGGTACCGCGCAGGACCTGTCGGTGACGAGTTCGTCTGCGGGCTGGACCGCGATGGGATTCGGCGCGACCACCAACCTCGCGCGCGGCGGCGGCGGCACCGTTGGCGCGGGTACGGTGATTGCCAACGACCAGACCATCTTCCAGCAGGAATCGATCAGCGGCGGCGCCGTGACGGTCTACGATTCGACCGGCACTGCGGTGAACCTGCAACTGCGGTGGGCCAAGACCGACAGCGCGTCGCTCGGCGCGGGCCACGCCGACACCTGGAACCTGTTCTATCAGGCCAACGCCAACGCCACCGGCACGCAGGCCGCCTGGGTGAACGTCGGTACCAACTTTACTTTCGGTACCAACGGCCAGCTCTCGAGCCCGGTCGGATCGTCCATCACCATCCCCGGCGTCACCGTCGGTACTCAGTCGCTTGGCGATCTGACGCTCAACCTCGGCACCGGCGGCCTGACCCAGTATGCAAGCTCGGGCGGCAACGCGACCATCAACGCCATCAACCAGAACGGCTATGCGGCGGGACAGTTGCAATCGGTCGCGGTCAATAATGACGGCATCGTGGTCGGCACCTTCTCGAACGGCCAGAACCTCGACCTCGCGCAGGTCTCGCTGTCGCACTTCAATGGCACCAACTACCTCAAGGCGCTCGACGGCGGCGCCTATGCGGTGACCGACCAGTCGGGCCCTGCGATCGCGGGCGCGTCCGGACATATCAGCGGTTCGTCGCTCGAAGGCTCCAACACCGACATCGCCGACGAGTTCACCAAGCTGATCGTGACGCAGCAGGCCTATTCGGCGAACACCAAGGTCATCACCACCGCGAACAGCATGGTTCAGGATCTCCTGAACGTGCTGCGTTAGTGGCGGCGCGAGGTTGATCTGATTTCGAGGCGGGCAAAAAGATGAGTTTGAGTTCGGCCCTCTCCATCGCGATGTCCGGCCTGCGCGCCAACCAGGCGGCGCTGTCGATCGTCTCCGGCAACGTCGCCAATGCGAACACGCCCGGTTACGTCGCGCAGTCGCTGGTGCAGGACGAGATCAT
>JBQCIZ010000742.1:0-5987 GCA_051953235.1 Nitrobacter sp.
GTCATTGGAATCCGGGCAGGGGCTGACGCTGGCTATCTGGTGGTGTCTCAGTTTGAAATCTTATCTTCTGCCTCTTGTAGCCAGAGCAACAAAAGCTGCCCCCGCAAGTAGAAACATTGGCGCAATCAATCCTAGCAGAACGCCCGGAATGCCCTTCGTTGTGTAAAGGCCGTAGCCGTTTCCAATGAAAGTGTTTCGATCTTGGGATAGGACCAATATCCCGATGCGATCACCGCCCATACTACTGAAAGCGCCTTCGCCCCAATTTAGAAATACAAATGCCAACATCGCCGCTGTAGTTACCAGCGTGGCGATTATCAAAGCGCGCTGGCTACTGTTCATGGCTCCTCCCTTGCGCAGCTTACCGCTAAGCATTAGTCTACAGACGTGTTTGACGCAAAGCTAGGAGACTTGCGTTGTCTGGACGAGGAGGCCGGGGCGGATTTCTAGGGGGCAGCACGCAAATTTCAGCGCGCGATAAGGGGTGGTTCTCGGGGAACTCAACGAGTGTGCCGCGAAATGAAGGAAGGCACCCGCCGGATAGATCGCCGGAAGAACAACGGGCCTTTGAGGAATTCTCGAATCGACAAGAACCTCCAAGACTCCTCAAGCCTGATCAGGTGAAGGCGATCAAAACGAAACGAAGAACCAAGGATCGACGCAAGCGCAATGCCTAGAGGACCTAAAGGCGAGAAGCGTCCAGCCGACGCTATCGGCAATGCCGTCATGATCGCCAAGATCGCCACCGGCGAGATTGAGGACATCACCACGGAGGACGGCAAGAATGCCGCCGCCGTGGCGCTGGGGCGCATGGGCGGCAAGGCGAGGTCGGCTGGGATGACGGCGAAAAGGCGGAAAGAGATCGCGAAGAAGGCGGCCCTTGCGCGTTGGCACAGTTAGAGAGACGACCCGTCGCCCACAGACTATCACGCGGTCATACCGGGATTCTCGGGCGGCTCCTATATGGTTCTTGCGTGGCTTTTCCACCGTGTTGTCCACAGCTTTTCCACAGGATTATCCATAGCTTCCACGTCATGGCCGCCGGTCATTCGCGAGACAGGTAAAGAGCTTGTGGCCGACGCTACGGTTAATCCCCGGTAGCATCTGTGTTCAAATCGCAGCGAAATCGCGGCGAGGTTTTTAGAGGTTTTTCGCTACGGATGACCCCAAGCAGAACGCGGGGGCGTCAATGGATATTCAGGGCATCGATCAGGTCGAGCCGCCCGGAAGGACATCCGGGATTGCGGCCGAGGACATCATGTGGGCCGTCGGCATCAGTGCCGTTGTGCTCGGTTTGACGCCGGTGATGGCGGTCTATCTTTTGCTGATCGCGTGAGCCGCTAGCTGCGCGAACAGCGTCCGATGATCCCGCAAAATGGTTTGCGCGGCATTGTGGCCGGGTGCGCCGGTGACGCCGCCGCCGGGATGGGCGCCTGATCCGCAATGGTAGAGGCCCTTCAGCGGTCCCCGGTAATCGGCGTGGCCCAGCATAGGGCGGGCCGAAAACAACTGGTTCAGCGTCAGCGCGCCGTGGAAAATGTCGCCGCCGAGCAGGCCGAACTCCCGCTCCAGATCGAGCGGCGAGAGCACCTGCCGGCCGATGACGCTCGCCGCAAATCCCGGCGCATAACGGTCGACAGTCGCGATCATGAGGTCGGCAACCTCGTCGCGATGCGCGTCCCAGGAGGCGCCGTCAGGCAACTGAGGCGCGACATGCTGGCAGAACAGGCTCGCCACGTGCTGGCCCGATGGCGCCAGTGAGTCATCGAGCACGGATGGAATCAGCATCTCGACGACCGGCTCGCGGCTCCAGCCGAACCGGCGCGCGTCCTGCCAGGCACGATCCATGTAGCCGAGGCTGGGCGCGATGATGATGCCCGCGCTGAGATGATCGCCAACACCGGGCAGCGCAGAGAATGAAGGTAGCGCAGAGAGCGCCACATTCATCCGGAAGGTGCCCGAGCCGTTGCGCCAGGTTTTGATGCGGCGGAGGAAGTCCGGCGGCAGCGCGTCGGCCGGCAGCAGTCGCGTGTAAAGCAGCTTTGGGTTGACGTTTGCCGCAACGTACTTCGCACGGATCGTGCGTCCGTCATCGAGAACGATACCGATCGCGCGATCGCGCTCGACGATGACCTCGCGCACGCCTGCGCCGGTCTCGATCTCCACGCCGTGTGTGCGGGCCGAGGCCGCCATGGCCTGGGTGATCGCACCCATGCCGCCGATGGCATGACCCCACACGCCTTTCTTGCCATTCACCTCGCCAAAGGCGTGGTGCAGCATCACGTAGGCCGAGCCTGCGGCATAGGGGCTCGCGTAATTGCCGACGATGGCGTCAAACCCGAACAGCGCCTTGACCAGATCGGCTTCGAACCGCTCGTCCAGCATCTCGCCAGCCGATCGCGTGAACAGGTCGAGCAGACTGCGCTGCTGCTCCAGCGAGAGGCCGCGCAGGATGCCTGCCGTGCCGATGGCATTGATGACTTCGTGCATGGCCTTGAGGCCAAACGCTTCGACAAGGTTCGGGGGCGGCCGCAGTATGAATTGCCGGACGACGTCGGCAATGCCTTCCAGTTCCTGCATGAAGCCGCCGATTTCGGCGGCATCGCGCTCGCTGAGCGTAGCCACCGATGCATCGGTGCGGCCTTCACCGGTGAGGAGGTAGCGGCCGTCGGGCGTGGGTAAAAAATTCTGCGCGCGGCGTTCGACGATCCGCAGACCATGATCGTGCAGGCGCAGATCGGCGATCACCTTCGGGTTGAGCAGGCTGACCGTATAAGCCGCGACCGAGTTGCGGAAGCCGGGATGGAATTCCTCTGTCACGGCCGCGCCGCCGACGACCTTGCGGCGCTCCACGACTTTGACCCGCAGGCCGCCCATCGCGAGATAGGCCGCGCAGGTGAGGCCGTTATGGCCCGCGCCGATGATGACAACGTCGGTTTCGGACATGATCCGTTTCAAAAGATCTCAGCCGGCAGAGCCGTTCGGCTCCCGTTCAGCTTCGGAAGTGTCCTTTATCGGAAACGGCAATGAGCGGCACAAGGGCAGGGGTGGTGGATTTTGAAGACGCGGCCCGTATTGCCGATGTCGCAGGCTTGTGATCCTGTTGCCGCCTGTCGCGTGTTTTGCGCCGGTATCACCGGCCTGCAGCCGGAGCCTTTATGACGTCGCCGATGTCATCCCCTGAACCGGACTCGCGTGCCGGTTCCCGCAACAGGCTTGTCCTTGTCATCTATACAGCGGCGATCTTTACCAGCGCCCTGCTACTGTTTTCGGTGCAGCCGCTGTTCACGAAGATGGTGCTGCCACGGCTCGGCGGCTCGCCGGCGGTGTGGTCGGTCGCGATGGTGTTCTTTCAGTCGCTGCTGCTCGGCGGTTATGCCTACGCCCACTATCTGATGAAGCTGCGCAACCGCGCCGCGCCGGTTGCGATCCATCTGGCGCTGCTGGTTGCCGCGATGCTGACCCTGCCGCTGTCGATCGCGAGCGGCTGGGGCGAGCCGCCGTCGAGCGGCTATGCGTTCTGGCTGCTGGCGTTGTTCGCGGTTTCAATCGGACTGCCGTTCTTCGCGCTGGCGGCAAACAATCCGCTACTGCAGGCGTGGTTCGTCCGCACCGGACATCCCGACGGACCGGATCCTTACTTTCTCTATGCCTCGTCGAACATCGGCAGTTTTCTGGCGCTGCTGTCCTATCCGGTGCTGCTGGAGCCGATGCTGACCTTGCGCGCGCAGAACCTGCTGTGGACTGGGGGCTATGCCTTTCTGATCCTGTTGATCGCCGGCTGCGGAATCCTGCTGCTGCGGTCGCCGCCGGTTGCAATCGCCGATGTTGCGACCGGTGATGCGGAGCGTCCTGCACCGGAATGGCCGCAGCGGCTGCGCTGGATTTTCCTGGCCGCGGTCCCATCGGGTCTGCTGATCGCGGTCACGGCGCATATTTCGACCGATGTCGCGGCCGCACCGCTGCTGTGGGTGCTGCCGCTGTCGCTGTACCTGCTGACGTGGGTGCTGGTGTTCCAGTCACGTCCATTGTTGCCGCATCGCTGGATGCTGGCGTTGCAGCCGCTCGCGATTGCCGGCGTCATCATCCTGCTGGCGGTGGGCGGCGAGCAGAATTTGCTGCTGACGCTCGGCGGTCATCAGCTCTGCTTCTTCGTGATTGCCATGGCCTGTCATGGCGAACTCGCGCGAACCCGTCCGGCGTCGCGCTATCTCACAGGTTTCTATGTCGCGCTGTCGTTTGGTGGCATGGTCGGCGGCCTGTTCGCGGGGCTGATCGCGCCATTCACGTTCTCATGGATCGCGGAATATCCCATCCTGATCGCGCTCGCTGCGCTATGCCGTCCGCCGCGCGACGAGGCATGGCCGCTGTGGAGCCGCTGGTACTGGCCCGCTCTTGCGGTGATCGCCGTCGCCATAATGGCCCCAGCCTATGCAGGCGGTGCGCTACTGTCGTGGCTCGACGGCCATCGTGTGTGGGTGATCGGGGCTGTCGCTGTGCTGGCTGCGCTGATCGCCCTGGTCCGGCTGAACCGCTGGAAGGTCGCTGCGACGGTCGTGCTGGCGCTGGCCCTGATCCGCGTCTATCCGGCTGACGATGGCCGTGTCGAAACGGTCCGCAGCTTCTTCGGCGTTCACAAGATCGTGGTGACGCCGAGCGGGCAGTATCATGTGCTGATGCACGGCACCACGATTCATGGCGCCGAGCGCGTGCTGAACAACGACGGAACGCCGATCAGCGGGCGGCCCGAGCCGATTTCCTATTATCACAGGGACGGCGGCATCGGGCAGGCGATCGCGGCCGTTCGCGCGCGCAAGGGTGGCCCGATCCGTGTCGCCGTGATCGGCCTCGGCTCGGGGACGCTGACCTGCGCGTCGCTGCCCGGCGAAAACTGGAAATTTTTCGAGATCGACCAGTCCATGGTCGATACCGCCAGGGACCCGAAGTATTTCACCTTCATCCGGAACTGCGAGCCCGATCTGAAGCCGGTGATCGGCGATGCGCGGCTGACCTTCGCGCGGGAGCCAGACGGCATCTATGACCTGATCATCGTGGATGCATATTCCTCGGACGCGATTCCGATTCATCTCGCGACCCGGGAAGCAATGAAGATTTACAAAGACAAGCTCACGCCCCATGGCGCCGTCGTCATGCACGTCTCGAACCGGCATCTCGAACTCGCCAGCGTCGTGGTCGGCATTGCCGACGCCAACGATCTCAAGAGCTGGGTCTACAACGAGGATTCGGGCCGGGACAACGAATATATCTTCGCGACCAACGTCGTGGTTTCGGCGCGGAACGATGCCGATGTCGGTGCACTGGCGTCGTCGGACAAATGGGCGCTGACCGATCCGACGGACGGTCAGCGGGTCTGGACCGACGACTATTCCAACATCCTTGGCGCGGTCTGGCGGCGGCTGCGGGACGGCGAGGACCAGTAGCGGTCAGTCGTCGGAGTCCATGAACAGGCCGCGCGGCCGTGGCGCATAGACCTGCGGCTGATACGGCTGCGCCTGATAGGACTGGTCGTAGCCGTATCCTGGCTGGCCGCCATAGTATGGCCGCTGCTGCGGGACGTTCTGTGCGTCATAGAGGCGGCGATAGCCACGCGGAGCGGGGTAGATCTGCGCGTTGGAGCTGCCGTCGGCCGGATAGATGTATCCGTCGTCGCCGCGAACCGTGGCCTGCGGCTGCTGGACCGGAGCAATCCGTTGCGGAGTCAGGTCGACCGGGTTTCCGGCGGCGTCATACGACTGATATGTCGGCGCCGGCTCTCGGCGGGCGACGTCCACCTGGCGCTTGCCGCGCGGGTTACGCGCCAGCGCAACGCGCGACGATCCGGTCAGGGTGACGGTGGTGTTGAGGACGCCTTCTTTCTGCACCAACGCATAAAGCGTTGTCGCATTGGCGCGGGAGATGCGAACGCAGCCGTGCGAGACGGGAACGCCGAGGCTGCCTTCGGAGAAGGTGCCGTGAATCGCATGCCC
>JBQCIZ010000743.1:0-6398 GCA_051953235.1 Nitrobacter sp.
GTGTCCCAGCCGTCGAACGCCAAGGCCGCGATCCGCGGTCCATCATCAGCGGACATCAGTTTCGCCGCGCCGCGCGCCACCAACCGCATCGCACCGGCATTGTTGGTGCCGGGCTTCGGCTTCATGTCGTCGCCTTGCGCCGACTTTTCCAGTTGCAGGCCTTGCGATAACGCAGACGCGAGCGCCGGATCCTGATGGCTGTAGAGCTCCACCAGCCGCATCGCGGTGTCCTCATCGGCCTGCGGCAGATTAGCGGGCGCCCAGCCGACCGTCGGCGCACTCCCGCGCAACACCAGCGGCGTGGTCGGACCGACCGCGAGCGCGCTCGTCACCCGGTCGCCCCTGGGCAGCGCGCCGAGCGCGCGGTTGAGCCAGCCCGACTGCACGCGACCGGGGCCGGCAAAACCGCTCTCCAGCACATCCTGCCCGTCGAAATGCGAGCGATCGCGATAGGGCGTCGCCACCGCATGAACCACCGCAGCCTGCTTGTCGCGATACAGGCGGGCGAAGACCGGCATCGATGGATGCAGCGCGAAGAAGGAATCCAGTTCGATCGCCGGGTGCGGTCCGTCCTTGCTCAACGCGATCGCGCCATGAAGCGCTGCATAGTCGGGATCGCCGACCGGCGCGACCGTTGCAAGACCGTCCAGCGCACCGCGCAGAATGACGACGATCACGCGCGGATCGCGGCCATCGGCCGCGCGCGCGAATTTCGGCAAGTAAGCCCACGCCGCGAAACTGGCGCCGCCGAGCAGCATCGCGCGGCGTGATATGCCAGCCGATGTCCGGCCTTCGCAGCAATCCATGATGTCCTCATTCATGGCTACCTCCTCTGGAATTCCGGCGACATCAGCAGCAGCGCCAGCGCCTGCTCGCGCGTTTCCGCACGCGCCACCGCCTGCCGTGTATCGCGCGACGCGGCATCGCCCATGGCGACCTCGAGCAGGTCGCGCGGATCGATACTGGCTGCGATCCGCGACGAAATCCGCGCGGCGATGTCGAGGCGCAGCTTCATCCCCTCGGGCGCGGCCCACGCCGCGCTGGTGTCCGGAAAGCCGTTCGGCCCCGGCGGCGTCCATAGCGGCTGGCCCAGCATGCTGAGGCCACCAAGATAAAGCCCGGGATCTTCCGGAATACGCGCCAGCAATCGGCCCGATGCGATCAGATAGTCGTAGGGATCGCGCATCTTCGTGAGCGGCGCATGCCAGGCTTCGTCGGAATCGACCAGCGCCAGCGTCATCGCCTTGAGATCGCCGCCGGTCTTCGCAAACACGCCTTGCAGGCGGGACACCAGCGCCGGCGGCGGATCGTCCGCGACGAAATGACGGGCGAACTTGGTGGCAATGAATTTGGCGGTAGCCGGATGACGGGCGATATCGGAGAGCGCAGCTTCGCCCTGCCCGAGTCCGGTGTCGTCATAGGTCTTGCCGAGCAACCGCTGCGGCCCCGGTTCATGGGCGTTGGCGTTGAAGATGAACGTGCCGGGGCCGCCGAGCCGGCCGGCACGGCCAGCATAGGTCCAGCCCGTGATCATCCGCGCGAACGATGTCACGTCGGCCTGCGTGTAGCCGCTGCCGACACCGAGCGTGTGCAATTCCATGATCTCGCGGGCGAGGTTTTCGTTCAGCCCGCGCTTGCGGCGTTGCCCGGCGCGGGAGTCGGGACCGATCGACTGCTGGTTGTCGAGAAAGAACAGCATCGCCGGATGCTGCTCGACCGCCTTCAGCATATCGCTGAAATGGCCAAGCACATGCGGGCGGATCGCCTCGCGCTCGAATGCGCCCGCCCACATCCGCGCCGGCTGACCCTTGTTGGCCGAAATGCAGAAATGATTGGACCAGAACGCCACGAGGCGTTCGACGACCCCGCAATCGGCTATGGTCGCGCGCTGCAGACGCGCCAGCGCCTCGGCGCGATAGGTCTTTTGCACCACGTTGACCGGCATTGCCGGCCTGGCCGCATCGGGCTTCATCGCCGACATCGTCGCTGCCGATGCATCCGCGGTCTTCGGCGCCATTGGCGGGGCGCGCCCTCCGGATTTGGCGGCATCCGTCTGTGCCTCGGCCTTCGACGACTCGGCAGCCTTGGCAGCCACGCGCGCCTGTTTGACCTCGTCCTGATATTCGAACATGGCGCGGGCGAGCGCAGGCGTTGGGGCGAGGCCCGGCACGTCCAGCAATGCGGCGTTGGGACGGGCGAGTTCCGCCTTCACGAAACCACGCGGGTCGGACGCGGCATTGCCGAAATCGCCGGCCGCACCGCCTCGCGCACCGAAGCCAAATCGATTGAGCGCAACCAGCGCGCCCTGGGGATCGCGAGCCATGAAATTCACCTGATCAGATTTCGCCTGACCGATTTTCGGCAGTATAAATCCCTGACGGATGAACCCGACATGAAAAGCGGCTTCACGTTGATGACAAATCAGACAGAAACACCTGCTCAGACAGAAAGGCCCGCAGCCCGTCGCCTCGTCTGTTCCGGTTGCGGAACGGAATTCGGCTGCGACCTCTCCGGAAACTGCTGGTGTGCCGAGGAGACCGCACGCCTGCCGATGCCCGTGGCGGGCAAAGATTGCCTGTGCCGGGAGTGTCTGCGAAAGGCGGCGGCTGACCCGTCTTTTCTCAGCCGCGGCAAATCGTAAGGCAATCGGCAAGACAGTCAGAAATCGCCGCGACGATTCAAATTTGCGGAAAAATCCGGGAGCTCGATTCAGATCGCGCTCACTGTTGCTGCGGGCAATCGCTCGAACCATGTGAACGTTAACCGGACCAGATTACTCTGCGGCAGTCGTTGTCGAAGAAGATCGTCATGTCCCGCTTTCCGCTTTATGTGCTTATGGCTTTCGTCACCGCCTTCGTCGGCGTTTTCTGGGCTGCGCGTGGCTTTCCGATACATTCGCAAAGCCCGAAAATCGTCGGTCAACTAACGGCGACGGAAACCCACACATTTGGCGACGATACGTTTCAGCGGGAGCATCGCAAACAGCATCAGATTGAAGTTCAGGAACAACTGCAAAGTCCTGAGAATGTGGAGCGCGACAAGATCAGGCTGGCGACGCTGCAAGCTGCGAACGCCTATGCTCTGTCGCCCTGCGGCCCGGGCTTCAAGGACGAACTGGTCAAAACCCTGACCAGCTACGCCAAGGCCTACATGGACGTGCGCGGCTGCACCTTCATCATGTGCTCCGACAAGAAAATCGAAACCGCTGAAGCCGCGTTCGATTCACCGCTCGACCAGCGAGTCCAGGCTGCGCTCAAGGACGCCTTCGATCAGGGTGGGATCACCGTGAAGGAATTTCCGTCGTCCCTCCACATCGGCGTGCTGAACTTTGCACAGGGTCAGGGCTCTCCCGCATCGCGCTGCACACCCAACCAGCACGGCTAGTGCGGATCATGAGTCGTGTGTTGATCATCATCTGGCTTCTGGCGATATGGCAGATAGGCGTCTGGACATTTGCCCCAGCACCTCCCGACCCTCCAGCGCCACATTATGATGGCCGCGCCTTCATGATGGCCGCGCCTTCGGCCCGAACGAGGACATCTTCGTCGAGAGCCGGCAGTCGATGCGCCGGGATGCCGTCAAAACGCTGGCGCGGCCATGGTCTGATTTCTGTACCGAACTCACGCGCAAGAAATTCGTCAGCGGCCTCGGAGAATACTACTACCAGCGTGAAAACCAGATCGAACGCCACACCGAAACCTACGGTCCGGCGGGTGCCGAATACATCGCGCAACAGTGGTCGACGGCGGACGACATGCGGATCGACCGCCTGACCCAGGACCTTTACAGCAACGGCTATCTCAAGCCCGACGACTTCACGCCAGTCGCACGCAAGCTGATCGCGACCGTGGTGAAGGATGAACGCGTCACGGGCGCCGGCTGCGCGCAATAGGCTGCAAAGGATTCGCCACCTGCGTCCCCGATCATGGTATCGCTCGCGGCAGGTCGGCCCGATCGGCCGCAGACCGAGGCGATACAATGACCCCTGCGACAATCGCAGCCGTCCTGCTCGACATGGACGGCACCCTGCTCGATACCGAACAAGTCTATCTCACGAGTCTCATCACGGCGCTTGAGGCTTACGGCTATCGCGAAGCCACCGCGATCTGCCATGCCATGATCGGATTGCCGGGACCGGAATGCGAGGCGATGCTGCGCGACCACTATGGCGCGGATTTTCCGCTTGCCGACGTCAACGCCGCCTATGCCGCGCATCGCGACGATTTGCTGGCGTGCGGACTTCCGCTCAAGCCGGGCGCACCGGAGTTGCTCGAAACGCTGCACGCTGCAAAATGCCCGATGGCGCTCGTCACCTCGTCATCCCGACGCACGGCCGATCGCTATCTCGAACTCGCAGGGATCGGTCACCACTTCAATGCGATCCTGACCCGCGACGACGTCGCGCGCGGCAAGCCGCATCCCGATCTCTATCTGCTGGCTGCTGAACGGCTGCGCGTGCAACCTCAGGCCTGCATCGCCGTGGAGGATTCCAGCCCCGGCGTCACGGCCGCGCATGCCGCGGACGCCACAACTCTCATGGTACCTGACATTTTACAACCGACCGACGACATCCGCGCGAAATGCGCTGCCGTGCTGCCGGACCTGCACGCGGTGCTGGCGCTCCTGCGCGAACGCTTCGGTTTCGACGGGGCCATAGACGCTGCAACTCACGCATAGACCACCGATCGCAGCGCGTCAGCCTTTCACAACCGCCGCGGTCTGGCCGAACAATAGCCTGCGTTCCTCCTCGGTCCGGTTGACCGGCTGGCCGAAATTCGGATTGACCTCTTTCGCTTTCGCATAGGCGCGCTCGGTCGCGGGCCGCGCCTTGATCGTCTCCAGCCAGCGCTTGAGGTGCGGGAAGTCGTCGATGTTCTGGCTCTGGTTCTTGTAGGGCACGATCCAGGGATAGCAGGCCATGTCCGCGATCGAATACTCGCCGGCGATGAACTCGCGATCCCTGAGCCGCTTGTTGAGCACGCCGTAGAGACGGTTGGTCTCGTTCACATAGCGGTCGATGGCGTATTTGATCTTCTCCTGCGCGTAGTTGGAGAAATGATGGTTCTGACCGGCCATCGGGCCAAGGCCGCCCATCTGCCAGAACGTCCACTGGATTGCGTCGTAGCGGCCATAAAGATCGGCGGGCAGGAATTTTCCGGTCTTCTCGGCGAGATAGAGCAGCATGGCGCCGGACTCGAAGATCGAGATCGGCCTGCCGCCGCCCTTCGGTTCGTGATCGACCATCGCGGGGATGCGGTTGTTGGGCGCGATCGCGAGGAAATCCGGCTTGAACTGATCGCCCTTGCCAATATTCACCGGAAAGATCCTGTAGGGCAGCCCGGCTTCCTCAAGGAACATCGTGATCTTGTGGCCGTTCGGCGTGGTCCAGTAATGCAGGTCGATCATGGGGTGTCCTGACGTGGCTCGCGAATTCAATGCAGATGCATGAACTTCGCCGCGCGGCGGCAAGGAGTCAACGGCGAAGGTGGGTCCGCGCGAAAACGTGAGCGCAAACCCACGTTCCCGCGACCCATCGGCGGCGCGGCGTTACTGATGACACGCCGTGTCAGCATCCCGACCTGCCCGCGAGACGACGCCCTTTCATGCGCGGCGGACTCGCCCCATATTCCGCCCATGGCAAAGCCCCCCGGTTCCCCGAAAAAATCGAACAAGACACCGAAATCAAAGGCGCATCGTCCCGATGTGCAGCCGATCGGACGCGCGCTGGCGGATTTGCTCAATCCCGCCATCAATCGCGGCGATGCCGGGATGGGCTCCGGAACAGGATTGCAGCCGCCGCCGGACAATTCATGGGACCGCCGCTCCGGCGGCGAGGCGGCCGCGCATCGTGCACGAAAGTCGACCAAGGCCGCCGAGGGGCTGCCGCCCGATCCCCTGCCCGACCGCAACATGACGGCGCGAACGGTCGCCTCGCGCCATGCGCCGTTGCGACCGAACCCGCAACCGCCGGGCGCGCACAGCGCAGGCTTCGACGAAGCGCCGCAATCGGAATTCGCAACGCCCAACTACGGCACCTCCGCCACCATTCCGACGCTCGATCCCGAACTGGCGCGGCAGCTTGGCCTGCCGACCGCCGAGGACGATGAGGACGCGCTGGCGCGGCCGCCGCGCAGCAAGATGGAAGGCCTTGGCGTCAAGGCGACGGCGGATTCGCTGGAAGCGCTGCTGCGCGATGGCCGCCCTGAATTCAAGAAGGACGACGGCTCGCTGAAGGTGTGGACGCCGCACCGCCCGCCGCGCCCGGAGAAGACCGAAGGCGGCGTCCGCTTCGAGATCAAGTCGGAATATCAGCCGAAAGGCGACCAGCCGACCGCCATCAAGGAACTGGTCGAAGGCATCCAGCGCAGCGATCGCACACAGGTGCTGCTCGGCGTCAC
>JBQCIZ010000744.1:0-5966 GCA_051953235.1 Nitrobacter sp.
GCTGCCGATTTCGTTCGCGGCAAGATCGCCGAGATCGTCAAGGATCCGGAGACCGCGCGCCTGTTGCAGCCGAGCGATCATCCGATCGGCTCGAAGCGGATTTGCGTCGACACGGATTACTACGCGACCTTCAATCGCCCGAACGTCACGCTGGTGGACGTGAAGTCCGCGCCGATCGATGAGATTTTGCCGAAAGGCGTTCGCGTCGGCGGCAAGGATTACACAATCGATGCGCTGGTGCTCGCCACCGGGTTCGATGCCATGACCGGATCGGTTGCGAAAATCGACATCCGGGGCAGGGACGGGCAAACGCTCAACGACAAGTGGGCCGCCGGCCCGCGCACCTATCTCGGCCTGATGAGCGAGGGGTTTCCAAACCTGTTTGTCATCACCGGTCCCGGCAGCCCGTCCGTGCTGAGCAACATGATCGTCTCGATCGAGCAGCACGTGGACTGGATTGCCGATTGTCTCGCATACATGCGCGATCGCGGCCTCGCTGTGATGGAAGCGAAGAAGGATGCCGAGGACAAATGGGTCGATCACGTCAACGAGGTCGCCCACGGCACACTCTATCCGCAGGCCAACTCCTGGTACATGGGTGCGAACATCCCCGGCAAGCCGCGCATCTTCATGCCCTATATCGGCGGTGTCGGCGCCTACCGGCAAATTTGCAACGATGTCGCCGCCAAGGGCTATGAAGGCTTTGCGATGACGGCGGCGGCGAGGCCGCGAGTATTAGCATCCAGCGTGTAGCCATCCAGATGCAAGGTCGTCACCCTGAGGTGCTGTCGCCCTTGCGACAGCCTTGAGGGGTGGCTGCAAGTGATGAACACGCATCCTTCGAGGCTCGCCGAAGCCGGCGAGCGCCTCCAGCGACAACGGCAAAGCCGTTGCGCGGGGATGACGACGTGGTCGAGGCGAACCTCAAAACGCCGTATAGCCGCCGTCGATCACGAACGTGTCGGCGGTGTGGTAAGATGACGCCTTGCTCATCAGATACACCGCGATGCCGCCGAAATCGCCGGGCTCGCCGAAGCGGCGCATCGGAATGCGCGGCATCACGTTGGCGACGAACTTGTCGTTCGCCATGATGCCCGCCGTCATCTCGCTCTTGATCCAGCCCGGGAGGATAGCGTTGGAGGTGATGCCGTGGCGTGCAAGTTCCACCGCGAGCGCGCGCACCAGCGCATTGATCGCAGCCTTGGTCGCGGCATAGTGCTCGTTGCGGGCGGTGCCGAACAGCGAAGCGAGGCTGGACGTCGCGACGAGGCGGCCGAAGGCGTCGCCGGCATTGGCGCGCTCGGTCATGTGCCGCGCCGCGGCTTGCAGTACATGGAAAACACCGTCGAGATTGGTCGCGAACATCGTGCGCCACTGCTCTTCGGTGCGGTCGACGAAGGCGTGGCGTCCGCCGCCGCCGATCCCGGCGTTGGCGAAGCAGCCGTCGACGCGGCCGAAGGTATCGAGTGTCGCCGCCATCGCGGCCTTGACGGAGGCGGCGTCGCTGACGTCGCAAACCCGCGTGTCGACCTTGCCCGGCGCTTTCGCCATCGTGGCTGCTGCGGCCTTGTTCTTGTCCGCGTTGCGCCCCCAGATCGAAACGTTGCAGCCGACGGCGGCCAGCGCCTGCGCGATGCCGAGGCCAATGCCGCCATTGCCGCCGGTGATAACCGCCGTGCGGCCGTTCAGATCGAAAATGCTCATCGGATGCTGTCCCGTTATTTGCCTGAGAAAGACCTTGGACAACCGGCCTGCAAAAATCAATGTCGGGACGGAGAGGGCTTTCGCGATCCGAACCGTTGCACTAGACCGAACGGCTCCGGGGTAAGGACGCGTCGGCGGGTATGGATGGAGGTTCAGGTCATGGGTGCAACCACAGACGGTGCGCCGGAATTCAAGCCCTTCCCGCCTTCGAACAGCGCGTTCGCGACAGCTTTGCGCGGCAAACCGCGATGGCGACGCTTGGCATCCAACTCGATACGGTTACTCCGGGAATGGTCGAGATGACCATGCCGTTCGACCCGGCGCTGACCCAGCAGCACGGTTTTGTCCATGCCGGGATTCTTACAGCCGGAATGGACAGCGCGTGCGGCTACGCGGCATTTTCCCTGATGCCGGCGGATGCCGCGGTCCTGACCGTCGAGTTCAAGACCAACCTGCTGGCTCCCGCGAAGGGCGACAAATTTCTGTTTCGCGGTCGTGTTCTCAAGCCGGGGCGCACCCTGACGGTTTGCGAGGGGCAGGCCTTTGCAATGAGCGGGAGCAGCCGGAAACTCGTTGCGACCATGACCGGCACGCTGATGGCGCTGTTCGACCGCGGTGGCATCGCACACTGAATGCCGCCATGACCCCCAACGAGGTTGACGGCGGAAGGATGAGTCTGAGAATAGGACCGGCAACAGCCGCTCTTTCCCGCTGCCAACAACATAAGAGGACGTCCATGCAGTTCAAACACGTCACGCTCGATATCGATGGTGCCGTCGCCATCCTGAAGCTCGACCATCAGGAGGTGATGAACGCGGTGTCCATGGACATGCTCGGGGGCCTCGCCGAGGCGCTGGATGCGATCGAGGACCGTCGCGATGAGGTGCGCTGTCTGGTGCTGACCGGCGCGGGCCGTGCATTCTGCACCGGCGCCAACCTGCAGGGCCGCAACAATCAGACCCCAGGCAAGAGCAATGCCGGCCAATCGCTGGAAGTCGGCTTTCATCCGTTCCTGCGCCGCCTGCGCAACCTGCATTGCCCGATCGTCACCGCCGTCAACGGACCCGCCGCCGGCGCCGGCATGAGCTTCGCGCTGATGGGCGACATGATCCTGTGCGCGCGCTCGGCGTATTTCCTGCAGGCCTTCCGCCGTATCGGCCTCGTGCCGGACTGCGGCTCCACCTGGCTGTTGCCGCGCATGGTCGGCAAGGCGCGGTCGGTCGAATTGTCGCTGATGGGCGAGCGGCTTCCGGCCGAGAAGGCGCTGGAATGGGGCCTCGTCAATCGCGTCTACGACGATGCCGCGCTGATGGGCGAAGCAATGAAGCTCGCGCACGAGCTTGCCAACGGCCCGACCGTGGCGCTGTCGCTGATCCGCAAGCTCTACTGGGACAGCCCGGAGAACACCTTCGAGGACCAACTCAATCTCGAATACCAGTTGCAGCGCATGGCCGGCCGGACCTCGGATTTCAAGGAAGGCGTGACGGCGTTCCTCGAAAAGCGCCCTGCCAAATTCACGGGCAAATAACCGGCAATGGCGACGACAGAGGAACTGCTCGGTCGTTGCGTCGGCATGTGGTGTCCCGGTGCGACTGGCATCGACAATGCCAGACGACTATCCGGCGGCGCGAGCCAAGAGACATGGTCGTTCGACATCGTGCATCCCGGCGGCGTCACCGGTGCGATCCTGCGCCGCGCGCCGCAAGGTTATGGCGCCGCGCCTGAGCGCGCGGCGGGGCTCGCGGCCGAAGCGGTGCTGATGCAGCGCGCCTATGAGGCCGGCGTGCCGTCGCCGCGCGTGATGCATGTGCTTGCGCCTGAGGACGGCCTCGGCACCGGCTTCATCATGGATCGTGTTGCGGGCGAAACCATCCCGCGCAAGATTCTCCGCGACGAGGAGTTCGCCGGCGCGCGGCCGAAACTGGCGCGCCAGTTGGGCGGCGTGCTTGCGACGATTCACGGTTTGCCGCTCGCACAACTGCCTGAACTTCGCCGCATGACCGCAGCGGCCGAAATCGCCGAGCTGGAGCGCGACTATCGCGCCTTCAGCCAGCCGCGCCCGGTGTTCGAGCTGGCGCTGAAGTGGCTGCGCGACAACGACCCCGGACCGTCTGCGGAACTTACGCTGGTGCATGGCGATTTCCGCCACGGCAATCTCATTATCGGCGCCGACGGTATCCGCGCCGTGCTCGACTGGGAGCTCGCGCATCTCGGCGATCCCATGGAGGATTTGGGCTGGATCTGCGTCAACTCGTGGCGGTTCGGCGAAATCGACAAGCCGGTCGGCGGCTTTGGCACGCGCGAGGAGTTGTTCGCAGGTTACGAGGCCGCGGGCCGCGGCGCCGATCCGGCGCGCGTGATGTTCTGGGAAGTCATGGGCACGCTGCGCTGGGGCGTGATGTGCTGCGGCATGATGCAGCGTTTTCGGACATCGCCCGAGCGATCCATCGAGCGCGCGATGATCGGGCGGCGATCGTCAGAGACCGAAATCGATCTGCTGCGCCTGCTGGCGCCGCGAACGTGAGGCCGGACAGGAAAGGAGAACGCGATGCAGGACGATCCGACGCCTCGTGAACTGATCGAAGCCGCGGCCGATTTTCTGCGCAACGATATCATGCCGCAGTTGAAAGGCCATAGCGCATTCAAGTTGCGGGTGACGATCAATGCGCTCGATCTGGTGGCACGGCAGTTGAGGCTCGAACCTGCGAGCGATGCGGCTGAAGCCGCACGTCTAACAAAACTGCTTGGCCGGGATGGGCCGCTTGCCGATCTCAACCGGGCGCTAGCTGAGAGCATCGCCAGCGGCGGTTTTGATCTGGAGACGCCGGGCGTTCGCGATCACCTGTGGCAAACCACCCTCGACAAGCTCGCGATCGATCAGCCGAATTATGGGAGCTACAAGCGGGAGACGGAGCAAAGCCAAGCTGCGCGAAAGCCTTTGTCCTGAGGTGCGCGCATTTTGCGCGCCTCGAAGGATGGCCAGATGGCGTCGCTGTCATCCTTCGAGGCTCGCCGCAGAGAGAGCGGCTCGCGCCTCCGGCGACAATGGCGGAGCCATTGCGCGGGGATGACGAGGTTTGTCGTGGACGCTACTTCCCCAGCCACTTCGGCTTGCGCTTTTCCGAAAACGCCTTGGGGCCTTCGATGTAGTCCTGCGACGCGGCCATCGCCTTCACCGCCGGATACTCGCGCTGCTCGGTGATCGCCTGCTCCAGCGACACGGCCATGCCCATCCGGATCGCCTGCTTGGAAGCGCGGATCGACATCGGGCTGTTCTGGCAGATGGTTTCAGCCCAGCGTTCGGCCGCTGCCAGCGCTTCGCCCTGCGGCACCACCTCGTTGACGAATCCGAGTTCGAACCCTTCGCGCGCTTTCACATGCCGCGCGGTCAGGATCATCCCCATCGCGCGCTTCAGGCCGATCTGGCGCGGTAGCCGCTGCAGGCCGCCCGCAAGCGCTGCGAGACCGACGCGGGGCTCGGGCAGGGCGAAGGTCGCATTCTCCGAGGCGATGATGAGATCGCAGGCGAGCGCGATCTCGAAGCCGCCGCCCATGGCGACACCGTTGACGGCGGCGATGATCGGCTTGTCGCAATCGAAGCGCGAGGTAAGGCCGGCGAAGCCGCCCTTGTCCCAGCCGCGCTTGCCGCCTGCCGCCTGCCATTTCAGGTCGTTGCCGGCGCAAAACGCCTTGTCGCCTGCTCCGGTAACGATCGCGACCCACTGGTCCGGGTCTGCGGCGAATTCGTCGAACACCTTGTTGAGCTCGAAATGGGCGTCGATATGCAACGCGTTGTAGACCTCGGGGCGCGATAGCGTCACGATGGTGATCGGGCCCTTGCGCGTGACTTTCGAGAATTGCAGCGCCATGTTCGCTCCCATTGGTGTTGTTTTCGCAGCGAGGAATATCCGGGCTCGATCCTAGCGGACACGATCCGGCTGTCGCTATTCAAATACGCAGGTCACCGCTGCCCGGCAAGCCTCTCCCGATTGCTTGACACGTTGTGAGCTTGTCACCTTAATCGCGGCAGCAATTACAAGAACCGGAACATCGGGAGCTTCGCCTTGGATTTTTCCCTACCCGCCGATCTCGTTGCGTATCTCGCCGAGCTCGACCGTTTTATCGCCACGACGATCAAGCCGCTGGAGCAGCAGGACGACAACATTCGCTTCTTCGATCACCGGCGGGAGTGGGCGCGCACCGATTTCGACAACGGCGGCCTGCCACGCCACGAATGGGAAGCGCTGCTGCGCAAGGTCAAG
>JBQCIZ010000745.1:0-2701 GCA_051953235.1 Nitrobacter sp.
GCGTGGCACACTTCTTGCGATTCCCTTAACGCAGGCGGCCGTGGGGCCGTTTCGCAGCGTTTCACGTCTGCGTCAGGGAGATGACAGCACATGACCAACGAATTGATTCACGCCATAGCGAAGCCGATGACCCGGCGCAGCTGGCTGGCGGCGACCGCGGGCCTCGTCCTGGGTCTGACGGCATTTTCAAATGCGAAGGCAGCCGACGACACCATCAAGATCGGCATCCTGCACTCACTCTCCGGCACCATGGCTATCAGCGAGACCACGCTGAAAGACGTGATGCTGATGCTGATCGACGAGCAGAACAAGAAGGGCGGCGTGCTCGGCAAGAAGCTCGAGGCCGTGGTGGTCGATCCCGCGTCGAACTGGCCGCTGTTCGCGGAAAAGGCGCGCGAGCTGATCACCAAGGACAAGGTCAGCGTCGTATTCGGCTGCTGGACCTCGGTATCCCGCAAGTCGGTGCTGCCGGTGTTCAAGGAACTCGACTCGATCCTGTTCTACCCCGTGCAGTACGAGGGCGAGGAGAGCGAGCGCAACGTCTTCTACACGGGCGCCGCGCCGAACCAGCAGGCGATCCCCGCGGTCGACTACCTCATGAAGGAAGAGAAGGTGAAGCGCTGGGTGCTAGCCGGCACCGACTACGTCTATCCGCGCACCACCAACAAGATTCTCGAAGCCTACTTGAAGTCGAAGGGCGTCAAGCAGGAAGACATCATGATCAACTACACGCCGTTCGGTCATTCGGACTGGCAGACGATCGTGGCTGACATCAAGAAGTTCGGCTCGACCGGCAAGAAGACGGCCGTGGTCTCCACCATCAACGGCGACGCCAACGTGCCCTTCTACAAGGAGCTTGGCAACCAAGGCGTCAAGGCGACCGACATTCCGGTCGTGGCGTTCTCGGTCGGCGAGGAAGAGCTTGCGGGCATCGACACCAAGCCGCTGGTCGGTCACCTCGCGGCCTGGAACTACTTCGAGTCGATCAAGACGCCGGCGAACACGGCCTTCATCAAGGAATGGCACGCGTTCACCAAGAAGCCGAACCGCACCACCAACGACCCGATGGAAGCGCATTACATCGGCTTCAACATGTGGGTGAAGGCGGTCGAGAAGGCCAAGTCGTTCGATCCGGACAAGGTGATCGAGGCACTGCCCGGCATCAAGCAGGCGAACCTCACCGGCGGCATCTCCGAGATGCTTCCGAACCACCACATCACCAAGCCGGTGTTCATCGGCGAAGTGCAGGCCGACGGCCAGTTCAACGTGGTGTCGCCCGACGATCCGAAGAAGGCGAAGCTCGTGCCCGGCGATGCCTGGTCCGACTACCTTCCGGGCTCGAAGGATCTCGAGGCCGACTGGGTCACGCTGAAGTGCGGCAACTACAACAAGGTCACCAAGAAGTGCGGCGGTCAGAGCTCCTGACCCAGCCTGAATGACCATTGAAGGCGGCGCACGTCGCGCCGCCTTCTTCCTCCAGCCTGCCGGGGCTTGTCGTGATTTCCTTCGTTCGTTCTTTTACTTCGCTGGTGCGTTGTCTGCATGCGCTTCGAGTGCTGCTGGCCGTCGCGCTGATCTCCGCTTTCGCGATGCCGGCCTTTGCCGGCCCCTTCGAGGATGCGGTCGCTCAATTCAGCGAAGACACATTCGCCGATTCCGAACAGGCCGTGGCCAAGCTCGCCGTGACCGGCAACCCGATGGCCGCCACGATCATCAACGCGCTCCAGGACGGGCGGTTGTATGCGGACTCGGATGCCAAGAAGGTTTATCTCAAGAGCGTTGACGGCAAGGTGATCGATGCGGTCACCGGAGCCGCCGTCAGCGATATCCCCGACAGCGCCAGCAAGTTGCGCCTGAACAACAAGCTGCGCCGCGCGGTCGAAGCCGCGCTCGGTAGCCTGACGCTGCGGTCGCCGGATCCCGCAAAGCGCGTGCAGGCCGCCCAGACAGTGTTCAAGTCACGCGATGGGGCGGCGCTGCCGGCGATCGACGGCGCGCTCAAGACGGAAACCAATCCAGCTGCGAAGAAGGCGTTTACCGAGGCGCGCGCGGCCATCCTGCTGTTTTCTGCCGATGCGAGCGAGGTGGACAAGCTCGACGCGGTCGCAACGATCCGCGCGAAGGGCGACCAGGACGCATTGGCGCTGCTCTCCGATTTGCCATCCGATCAGCCAGCGGCGGTGAAAGCCGCCGCGGCCAGCGCCATCGCTGGCATCCAGCACAGCCTCGCGTTGTGGTCGGCGGTGCAGAACGCCTGGTACGGCCTGTCGCTGGGATCGGTGCTGCTGCTGGCCGCCATCGGGCTCGCCATCACCTTCGGCGTGATGGGCGTCATTAACATGGCCCATGGCGAAATGGTCATGATCGGAGCTTACGTGACCTTCGTGGTGCAGGACATCATCCGCACCAGCTATCCCGGCCTGTTCGATTATTCGCTTCTGATCGCGGTGCCGCTGGCCTTCGCCGTCGCCGGCGCGATCGGCGTGCTGATCGAGCGCACCATCATCCGCTTTCTCTACGGAAGGCCGCTCGAGACGCTGCTCGCGACCTGGGGCCTCTCCCTTGTGCTGCAGCAGGCGGTGCGGACCATCTTCGGCCCCAACAACCGCGAGGTCGGTAATCCCTCGTGGATGAGCGGCGCGTTCGAGGTGGGGCAGATTGCCATCACCAACAACCGGCTCTGGATTCTCTGCTTTACGCT
>JBQCIZ010000746.1:0-3626 GCA_051953235.1 Nitrobacter sp.
AGCGGCAACAGCCACAGCAACGGATAGGCCCACCATACGCCGACCGCAGCGAGTCCCGCGAAGAGAAGACCGTTGACGACAAACTGCGGACCGAGCTTGCTCCAGAAGTGCGCGGCGCGCTTGGCCAGCGGCCACGACGAACCGCCGAGCGCATTGAGCAGTTGCGCCTTGCGCTGCTGATAGGCGGTCTGTCCGGTGATGTCGCGCCAGAATTTCCGGCGATAGCTCGGTCGCGTGATCGGAAACGGCGCCGACAAAATCAGATCCGGATCGTCATCCTGCTGCGTGTGCGCATGATGCTGCAAATGGTAGCGGCGATAGGCACGGGTTTCGGCAAACACGGGATAAGCGCAGAACCATTGGCTTAAAAACATGTTCAGCCGATCGCCGTTGGCGAGCGCACCATGCGCGCCGTCGTGCATCAAAATTGCCAGCCCAAGCTGGCGTGAGCCGATAATCGCGACGGCCAAAATGAAGGTCAGCGGATTCGGCCAGATCGCCACCAGCGCGATGGCGCCGAAGATCAAGCACCAGGCATGGACGATCATCGCAATGCCCTTCCAGGTGACGCGGGTCCGGACTTCGACCAATTCCTGATCGCTCAGCAAATCACGTGCACGAATTCGGAGCGCGGTCATGTCGCCTCCTCCCTGTCGCTTGATTCCGGAATGGCAGGTTCGTCAACGCCGACAATCCGCAGGCGTGCGGCCTCCGGCGCATCCGCCTGTGGACCAAGCAGGCGGAGCATCTCCGCCACGAGTTCAGCAGGAGATCGCCCCATCGCATGCCCCTCGAGCGTGACGCCAATGGCGATCGCCCAGAACCGCCGCGCGGTATCCGCCGGATCGAGACGCGACTGCCACCCCCGCGCAATCATTTCGGCGGCATAGGCGCGAAGACCTTCGGCATGGAGCCGTTCGACCGTCCGCTCCACCAGCGGAGCCAGGTCACGACGACGGCGGGTCAGTGTCATCGCCTCAATGAAGAAACCGACGGCGTCGGACTCCATCACGCTCTCGACCAGCGAGCGCGTATAGGCCTGTGGCGAGAGCTGCTTGCCTGCGTTGTTTTCCGCCGCACGACCCACATACAGGACGTCGCGGCATGCGGCCTCGACGAACAGCGCCTCCTTGGTCCGGAAGTAGTAGGTGATCTGGCTTGGGAAGGCGTCCGAGGCCGCGGCGATGTCGGAAATGGACGTGCCGGCCAGCCCCCGCTCCTTGAATAGCCGGCTCGCGGCATCCAGCAGGCGCGAGCGCATCTGGCGGCCCGCCGTCCGGGTCGCCCGGACGCCGTGTCTGGGAGCTTCTGGACGCTGTGCAGGCGCGATCGCCACCAAAAACCCTCGCCTCTCGAGTTGAGCCAAGCAGATTTATTTGTATGATATACAAACAAATATGTCAACGGCGGGTCAAGCGGTGGACGCTGGCGCTTTCCCTTGCCACCGGGCTGAAAATCCGTATAACCCGCGCTATCCGTGGATCCCGGCCGGGAGCTGAACGGACGGTCTCAGCAATTTCACCTGTCAGGCGATCTTGATGTGGCAGGGCCAGTCGGCCCGTCGTCCCGTGCTTCCGCCTTCTGAGCTTATCCCGAGTCCTTTCCGAAGGTCTCGAAGGGCTTGCCGCCGAGATCCGCGCTAACTTTAGGAAAGGACATCCATGCCTCTTTATGAGCATGTTTTTCTCGCGCGTCAGGATGCGAGCACCCAACAGGTTGAAGAGCTGACCACCCAGATCACCGGCGTGATCGAGGGCCTGGGCGGCAAGGTCACCAAGACCGAGAACTGGGGCGTGCGGTCCCTGACCTATCGCATGAACAAGAACCGCAAGGCGCATTTCGTGCTGCTCAACATCGACGGCCCGTCGGCCATCGTGACCGAGATCGAGCGCCAGGAACGTATCAACGAAGACGTCATCCGTTATCTCACCGTTCGCGTCGAAGAACATGAGGAAGGCCCGTCGGCCATGATGCGCAAGGCCGATCGCGACCGCGAACGCGATGATCGTGGCGGTGGCTTCCGCGGCGACCGCGATGGCGGATTCCGTGGCGACCGTGATGGCGGCGGATTCCGTGGCGACCGCGGTCCGCGCCGTCCGCGTGAAGACGCTGAAGCAGCACCGGTTGAGGAGTAAGAATCATGGCTGATGCTGGAGCACGCCGTCCGTTTTTCCGCCGACGCAAGACATGCCCGTTCACGGGTCCGAATGCGCCGAAGATCGACTACAAGGATTCCAAGCTGCTGATGCGTTACGTCTCCGAGCGCGGCAAGATCGTGCCGAGCCGCATCACGGCAGTGTCCGCCAAGAAGCAGCGCGAGCTCGCTCGCGCCGTGAAGCGTGCGCGCTTCCTCGGCCTGCTTCCCTACGTCATTCGCTAATTGCGACGCCGGCGGCGTTCGCGCCGCCGGCTGTCATTTTTCATAAGGCTTCCGGGTCGTCCGGTCGCCGATGGTTGGGGTCCAAAGACCTCTAACCGCTCGTTCGAGTAAAAACGAATTTTCCCAACAAAATCAACGAAACTTCCGTCACATGTTCGCAGTTCGTTCATGGTGTTTTCGGGCGTTTCTGCTACGAAACCGCTACGGAGCGGTCCTCAAGAACATCGCTTCCAACACCCTCTGTAACTTCCCAAAAGACCGTGACCACCGACGAAAGCTCGCGCAGCCCAGACGAGCTACGCCAGGAAGGTCGCTCGCATGTTGGTACACTGCTCCGACGGGCGTTCGCTTGCTCCACCATGGATATTGCCAATTGCGGGCAAGGTCGGGATCGTCGGCGGTCACGACCGATTAGCGATGTGCAGGGCAAAACGTTTGGAGCGGATTCCCGTCCTGATAGAAGAAAGCGAGCTAGAACAGTCTTCGTCCATCCTTCCTCTGGAAGACCGATGACTGAAGGCCGCAGGCCGGAAAATCGCTACATGTAAAAGCTGTAGCTGACCTGCGGCTTCTCGGTCGGGCTAACGTATTTCATGATGTCTCCGATTTTCCGCGCGCATTCCAGCGTGATCGGCAGACGTCCGTCCATCTGAGTGTTGTTCCAGTTCATCTTTGTCAGCCCCAGGATTTCGTCGCAAAGGCTCTCGAGCGACGAGTCCTGTTCGTAGACAGTGATCTTCAGCGGGCTGGGCACATACATGCCGGGGTATGTCTTGTAAAAGTCCACAGTACCTCGGGTGTACAACACGCCCTCAGTCTCAGAGATCGTCATCAGCGTGCCGCGCTTCGGTGGGTAGTCCTTGTCACCGAACAGCCTGATGTCCGTGGCCGTTATCGAGACGAAGTCTTTCGCTCGGATTCCCTTCTCGTCGAGAGCCCGAGTAAAGCCCTTGCGTTCGCTGTCGCGAAACTGGCTTGACTTGTGGATCACGATTCGAGCCGGCATGTGTTCGAGCGCTCGGCCATACTCGTCCAGCGCATCGCGCAGCAACTCGTAGGCCTGATCCTCGCTGAGGTACGGGCGACGATCTCTCTTGTCGATCGACACCGGCGTGCCGCGCAGAATGATCCCGTGGCCGAACTCATCGAACACCTGAGCCAGGCTCGACGATACGGTCTCGCCGTCGCGGCTCTTGTAGAACCCGATGCCGATGTAGCACGACCGCAATTTCGCCGTATCCTCCAC
>JBQCIZ010000747.1:0-2517 GCA_051953235.1 Nitrobacter sp.
TTGGGAATGGCCTGGATCCGTTCCAGCGTCTCCAATCCATCGAGGCCGGGCATGTACTGATCGAGCCCGATCACGTCGATGCCGCCTTGCGCGATGCGCGCGAGGCCGGCTTCGCCGGTGGCCGCATGCTCCACGATGAATCCGCTGCGCGTCAGGCCGCGCTGGACCAGGCGGGCCAGGGCATCGTCGTCATCGATATAGAGGAGGGTGGGTTTGGCGCTCATGGGGAAGCTTGCGGAACCTGAATGACCGAAAAGAACAGGCCGAGTTGCCGGATCGCGTTGGCAAAGCTCTCGTAGTTGACCGGCTTTGTGATGTAGACGTTGCATCCCAGTTCGTAGCACCGCTTGATCTCCTGGGAGTCGTCGGTCGTCGTCAACACGACCACCGGTGCATATTTCAGATACTTGTTTTCCTTCACCCGCCGCAGAATATCGATGCCGCTCATGTCGGGCAGGTTGAGGTCGAGCAGAATGAGCAGCGCTTCATCCTTGTGCACGAGGCCACTGCCGTCTGCACCAAACAGGTAGCTGACGGCGTCTGTACCGTTCGTGAACGGCTTGATCTCATTGTTGACACCCGAGCGCCGGATATTGCGCTCAATCAGCCGGGCGTGACCCTCGTCGTCCTCGACCATGATGATGCTTACTGGCTTGCTCATGCTTGCTTATCCCGGTTGATGCCCGTCCATGTGGCGGGAAGGGTAACAGTAAAAGTGCTTCCTTTGCCAAGTTCCGACGAAACCGACATGGTTCCGCCGAGCCTGCGGACCAGCGCACGGACGTGTGCAAGGCCGATGCCCTGACCGGGCCGATCCTGCGTGCCCGCCCGGCGAAACAGATCGAAGATGCGCTGATGGTCCTTCGGATCGATGCCGCGGCCGTTGTCGGAAATCTCGAAAATCGCAAAGCCGAGCTTGCGCCGGCCGCGAATTGCGATATCGCCGGGCACGCCGGTCTTCAGATATTTCAGCGCGTTGTCGATCAGATTGGAGAAGATCTGCTCGAGCGCAAGGCGATCGCTGACGATATCTGGCAACGGCTCGACCCGGATCTGGGCTTCGGCCTCGGCGGCCTGGTGCGCCATTGTCGAGGCTATGTTTTCGATCAGGTCGCGCATCGCAATCGGGACCGGCTGGAATTCACGGCGGCCCTCGCGCGTCAGGTTGAGGATCGCGCTGATCAGGCGATCCATCTTGCCGATCGATGACTTGATGAAGCCGAGCGCCTCGTTGAAATCCTGCGACAGTTGCTTGTCAGCCTCGTCGAGAACCGGCTCGACGGCCGCTGCCGTTTCGTCAGCGGCCAGGGGCGGAGCGTCGTCTGGCCGGCTCAGGGTCGCGATGCGCTTGAAGATATCGCCGCGCAATTCCTCGAGTTCGCTGGTGAAGCCCATGATGTTGACCAGCGGCGAGCGCAGATCGTGGCTGACGATGTAGGCGAAACGCTGGATCTCCTCGTTGGCCTCGCGCAGGTCGCTGGTGCGTTCGTCCACGGTGGATTCGAGATTGAGATTGGTGTCGCGCAACCGGGCTTCGGCCTCGTCTCGCGCCCGGCTCGAGCGCCGCACCAGGAAGATCGACAGTCCCGCGAACACCACGACCAGCCCCGAGCCAATGCTGGTGATGGAGGCCGAGAGCGATTGGCTGGCGTCGGCCGATGCCGTGCGCGACGCGAACAGGCGGTCTTCTTCCGCGCGCATCTCGCTTGAGAGGTCTCTGATATGTCCCATCGCATCGCGGCCGGCCTCCTGCCGGGCGATTTCGGTAGCTTCCGTCAGCCGGTTCGCCTGAACCAGCTCGATGCCGCGCCGCAATTGCTTCATCCGCTGGTCGGTCTGCGGCATGATCTGCTTCAGCCGCTCCTGCTGGTAGGGATTGTCGGCCGTCAGGGCCTGCAGCCGCTCAAAGCTCGGGGGAAGCTGGCTGGCTGCTTCCTCGAACGCGGCACGGAATTCGGGGCGCTGTGTCAGCAAAAAGCCGCGCTGCGCACTTTCGGCACGGCGCATCTGCAACTGGGCGAGGGAGATCTCGTTCTCGACCTCCATGCTATGGAGCACCCAGCGCGAGTCCTCGCGGGCCTTGTTGACGAGATAAACCGATGTCGCGCTGATCAGCGTCAAGACCACGAGACCTGCGGTCAGCAGGATAAGCTGGCCGAGGGCATGGCGCGCCCTCGGCGCGGCGGGCGTTACATCCATCGGATGGTGTTCGGCTTGAGACAGACTGAATTGCTCCCCGCACGGTGCCGTGCCTGGCTAATTGCCCAACGTCCCGGCAGGCAACCGGTTCCCGTGGGCCGTCCCTGAATTTACTAGAGGCCAAAACCAGCGGTTCAGGTCGGGCCCCCGCTGGCGAGATATTCTTCCAGCCAGTGAATATGGTAGTCGCCGTCGATGATGCCGGGCTCGCGGACCAGCGCCCGGAATAGCGGCAGGGTGGTCTCGATGCCATCCACGACCATCTCGTCGAGCGCCCGGCGCAACCGCATCAGGCACTCGGCGCGGGTCTTGCCGTGG
>JBQCIZ010000748.1:0-4695 GCA_051953235.1 Nitrobacter sp.
ATATGGTAGTCGCCGTCGATGATGCCGGGCTCGCGGACCAGCGCCCGGAATAGCGGCAGGGTGGTCTCGATGCCATCCACGACCATCTCGTCGAGCGCCCGGCGCAACCGCATCAGGCACTCGGCGCGGGTCTTGCCGTGGACGATCAGCTTGCCTACCAGCGAGTCGTAATAGGGCGGGATCACGTAGCCCTGGTAAACGGCGGAATCGATCCGCACCCCGAGGCCGCCGGGCGGGTGATACTGCTGGATCCGGCCCGGCGAGGGCCGGAAGGTGACCGGGTTTTCCGCGTTGATGCGGCATTCGATGGCGTGGCCGGTGATGACGATGTCTTTCTGCGTCGCCGGCAGGTCACCGCCAGCGGCCACGCGGATCTGCTCCAGTACGAGGTCGATGTCGGTGATCATCTCGGTGACTGGATGCTCGACCTGGATGCGCGTGTTCATTTCGATGAAATAGAACTCGCCGTCCTCGTAGAGGAATTCGACGGTGCCGACGCCGAGATACTGCATCTCGCGCATCGCCTTGGCGACGGTCTCGCCGATCTTGGCGCGCGCAGCGGCGGTCAGCACCGGGGAGGGGCCTTCCTCCCAGATCTTCTGATGGCGGCGCTGCAGCGAACAATCGCGCTCGCCAAGATGGATGGCGCCCCCGCGTCCGTCGCCGAGCACCTGGATTTCGATGTGGCGCGGCTTCTGCAGATATTTTTCCAGATAGACCGAGGCGTCGCCGAACGCCGCCTTGGCCTCGTTGCCGGCGGTCGAGATCGCCATCATCAGGTCGTCGGGGGTCTGCGCGACCTTCATGCCGCGGCCGCCGCCGCCGGCTGCGGCTTTCACGAGCACCGGAAAGCCGATCGATTTGGCGATCGCCATGGCGTCGTCGGACGGACCGATCCCGCCCTCGGAGCCGGGGACCACGGGAATGCCGAGGCGCTTCGCGGTCTTCTTGGCTTCGATCTTGTCGCCCATCAGGCGGATGTGCTCGGCCTTCGGCCCGATGAAATGCAGGCCGTGATCGGCGAGGATTTCCGCGAAGCGGGCGTTCTCGGACAGGAAGCCGTAGCCCGGATGCACGGCGTCGGCGCCGGTGATCTCGCAGGCTGCCAGCAGCGAGGGGATGTTGAGGTAGCTGTCCTTCGACGGCGGCGGCCCGATGCAGACGCTCTCGTCGGCAAGCCGCACATGCATGGCGTCGGCGTCGGCGGTGGAATGCACCGCTACCGTCGCGATGCCGAGTTCCTTGCAGGCGCGCAGGATACGCAGGGCGATTTCGCCGCGATTGGCTATCAGGATCTTGTCGAACATCACTGCGCCCGTGGTTCGAAAAGCATCATTCGATGATGACCAGAGGCTCGCCGAATTCGACGGGCTGGCCGTCCTCGACGAGGATCTGCGTGACCGTACCGGATCGCGGCGACGGAATCTGGTTCATGGTCTTCATCGCTTCGACGATCAGCAGCGTTTGGCCAGCAGAGACCTTCGTGCCGACCTCGATGAAGGGCTTGGCGCCGGGCTCAGGCGACCAGTAGACGGTGCCGACCATCGGTGAAGGCACCATGCCGGGGTGCTTGCTGACGTCGGCAGCGGCGGGCGCTGCTGCCGCGGCGGTTGCTGCAGGCGCCGGCGCGGCGTGGTAGCTCGCGGGCACGGCTGCGGCGATGCTGACATTGCGCGCGATCCGCACCCGCAGGCCGGTGCGCTCGATCTCGATTTCAGTGAGATTGGTCTCATCGAGCAGGGCGGCGAGTTCGCGGATGAGCGCGCTCTCGTCGCCGGTCTTGGTCTTTGATGGGTTTTCAGGCTGGCGGGCCATGATCTCGATCCGAAACTTTCTGTGAGGGATGACGCCGATGCGTCAGGATGGTGCGGTCGCGCCGGATTTCGCCGCGCCGATCTTGGCGGCAAGCCCCTTGATGGCGAGCCGGTAGCCTTCAATGCCGAAGCCGCACAGGCTTGCGAACGCGGCCTTGGCGGTGAAGGAGTGATGGCGGAATTCCTCCCGCGCATACACGTTGCTGATGTGAACCTCGACGGCGGGGATTTGCACCGCCTTCAGCGCATCGTGCAACGCGATCGAGGTGTGGGAATACGCGCCGGCATTGATCACGATGCCCGCGGCCTTCCTGGCATGGGCCTCGTGGATGAAATCCACCAGTTCCCCCTCGCGATTGGACTGGCGGCAATCCGCGGTCAGTCCGAAGCCCGCGGCCGTGTCGGCGCAGAGCTTCTCGACGTCAGCAAGCGTGGCGCTGCCATAGGTATCCGGCTCGCGGGTCCCGAGCATGTTGAGGTTCGGGCCGTTGAGCACGTAAATTGTCTTCGCCATCCGAAATCCCGAAGAGGTCCTTGTCCGGCGCCGGGGCGCCGCAGGTCGGGCCGTTATAGGTAACAAGGGGCCCAAGGGGAAGCCCGGAAGCTTTGCTATCCCGCTTCAAATGCCTCACTTCATTCGTGAAAAGGCGCATGGAACCTGCGGAAATTCCACGTTAACCAAGCCCAGGAAATGGCGATGCCCGGTCCCGGCACAGGCATCGGGAAAGGGGCGGAACCCGTCGGATTCCGCCCCGTCTTTCCTGACGCTTCTCTCGCTACGCGGTCAGGCTTCCAGGACCGCCACGATCTCGAGCGTGCGGGGGTCGACGACCACGATCTGGTCGTGGACCAGGATGAATTCATAGCCACGCCAGCTCGGATAGATCTCGACGATTTCCGTCGGCAGCGGATGGAAATGGACGCTGCGCGGAACCCGCGTGCCGACCGAGATCGAGAAGTTGACGTTCGTTGTCGGCTGCACATGCTGGCTCTTGATCACCGTCGTGATCTTGGTGCGCTGTTCCGTCGAAAGCTTCGCGCCGGCGCCAGCCTGTCCCGTGGTCGTGGTTGACGACTTGTTGGACTCTGCCGCGCTCTTCGAGGACTCGGATTTCATCCCCTTCTGCTCTTCGGCGCTCCGGTTCCGATCCATGGTCTTCTGATCGCGCTCCTCGGCGCTCCGTTTCTGGTCCATGGCCTTGCCGTTGCGATCCTCGGCTCGCATGTTCTTCTCGGACTTGCCCGATTCATTGCTTTCCGAGCGCATGCTCTTCGACTTTTCGTTGTGCGTCGCGCCTTGCGCGCGTTGCCCTTCGTGCGGGGGCTTTTCGTACGAATCCGTCGATTTCATATGCATGTCGGCGCTCGGCGCCTCGGACGCACCGGCGGAGCCCGAGGTACCCGAGGTCGAAGGCGCGCTTTGCTGAGCGGCTGCGCCGCCGCCTGCAGAGCCGCCGTGATTCATGCCTGTTCCCTGCGCGTAGGCAAATCCAGTTCCGGCGATCAGGGCCGCGGCTGCGGCCGATACAAGAAAGCGTTTCGTCATTGATGTCTCCTCACGTGTGCACTGCCCGCCCGACAACGGCGCGATAAGGGGCGACGTTCCGGTGCAACTGCGGTTCCGCCGGAATTGTTTTCTGAACGCGCGATAAACGGGTTGTGCGGGCACAACGAAAAAGGCCCTCGCGCTTGCGCGAGGGCCTTGCTTTCAATCAGGAGTAGGCGATCAGCAGGACGCTTTGCCGCAGCGAGCGGTGCTGATCTTTTCCTTGAGGCCTTCGAGACCGACGGCGCCGACCACGACCTGCTTGCCGATGACGTAGCTCGGCGTGCCGTTCATGCCCATCGCTTCGGCGAGCTTGAAGTTCTCCTCCAGCGTCGCGCGCACTTCAGGACTCTTCATGTCCTTCTCGATCTGGGTCATGTCGAAGCCGACTTCCTTGGCGACGGCCAGCGCCCGCGCCTTGTCGGCCTGACCGCGGCCGCCAAGCAGCTTCTGATGGAAGTCGAGATATTTCTTGCCGGTGGGATCCTGCATGCGCGCGGCAACAGCGACTTGTGCTGCCTCGACCGAGCCGGGCCCGAGCACCGGGAATTCTTTCAGCACGACCTTGAGCTTGGGGTCCGTTTTCAGCAGGTTCAGCATATCGCCCATGGCGTGCTTGCAGTAGCCGCAGTTGTAATCGAAGAACTCGACGAAGGTGACGTCGCCGTCCTTGTTGCCGAGTGTCACGCCGCGCGGCGAGCTGAAGATCGTATCCGCGTTCTTGGTGACCGCGGCCTCGTGCTTCAAGGCTTCAGCCGCCGCCTGGCGCTTGCTGAGTTCCTCCGAGACGTCCTGGAGGATTTCGGGGTGGGACAGCAGGTAGTTCTTGACGATCTGCTCGATCTCGCCGCGCTGACCGTCGGAGAAGGTCTGCGCCGAGGCGGCGACTGGCATGGCGCCGAGCGTGAGCGCAAACAGGGCAGGGGCAAGACTACGAAGCGGGGACATTGTTGAAATCCTTTGGAGAGGGAATCTCGGGTTCGGTGACGCGTGGATCGTGTTCGTCTAGTTCTTCTTGTCAGGGACCTTGGCTGAAACGATATCGTCGGCCTTGACCCAACCGGGCGTGCCGATGGCGAAACGGGTCTTTGCGCGGGAGGCGAGTTCGCGCGCGGTCTTATTGTCTCCCCGCAGATACGCGGCCTGGGCCGAGGCCAGATCGGCCTGTGCATAGTCGCCCTTGCGGCCGTACGCCATCGCGAGCTGCATGTAACCGAGCGGAGCTTCGGGTTCCCGTGCCAGCGCCGTCCGCAGAATCGTGATGGCCTCCTCGGTATAGGCCTTATTATTGGAGGCCACGAGCGCCTGCCCAAGTAACATCTCGATGAGTGGGGC
>JBQCIZ010000749.1:0-7688 GCA_051953235.1 Nitrobacter sp.
ATGACCTTCACCAGCCGCTTCACCGGCGTCTTCCGCGACAATCCCGCGGAGCAGGCGCGCTTCCTGTCCATGGTGCGAGGGACGCAGCGCTGATCCCTCGCAGGAGTCACTTGAGGGATTTTCCGTGTCTCAACCGACATCGTCATCCGAAGCCGAACGCGAGGAGGGGCTGGTTCTCAGGCCCCGCTTCGACGCGTCGGGGCTCGTCACGTGCGTCGCGACCGATGTTACAAGCGGCGACGTTCTGATGGTCGCGCACATGAACGACGAGGCGCTGCGCCGGACCATCGAGACCGGCGATGCCTGGTACTACAGCCGCTCGCGCAAGGCGTTATGGCGGAAAGGCGAGAGTTCGGGTCAGGTCCAGCGCGTGGTCGAGATGCGGATGGACTGCGATCAGGATGCGATCTGGATCAAGGTCGAGCAGCGAGGTGCCGCGTGCCACACCGGACGGCGCTCCTGCTTCTATCGGACCGTGACCAAAGGCGAGGGCGGCGCGGCGAAGGTCGCGTTCGTCGATGCCGAGCGGCTGTTCGATCCGAACGCGGTCTATCACAAGCATACCTGATCCACTGCGGCTTGATCACGGCCGTCGCGTTAACGTCCCGTTAACCATAATCCCCCACGTTGCGAGTGAGGTAGATCGAGTCCGGGCCGGTGGGAGTCGGCGTGGACGGCAGATTTGCCGATATTTGCGCCTGATGGCGCGGGTCGGTTCGCGGGGAGCGGAAGACCATGACTGTCGATGCTGCCAACGCCGCATCCGGAGCCTATCAAAGCTCCGGCCTCAGCGGCCTGTTCAATGGAATCGCCAGCGCTATCCGTCAGGCGGCCGACGCCACCGGTGCGAGCTTCGAATATCTGCTCACCACCGCCAAGATGGAATCCAACTTCAATCCGACCGCATCCGCGGGCACCTCGTCCGCGAAGGGCCTTTATCAATTCATCGATCAGACCTGGCTCAGCACGGTGAAGGAGGCGGGTCCCGCGCTCGGCTACAGCGGCTATGCCGACGCCATCACCAAATCGCCCTCGGGCAACTATTCCGTCGCGGACCCTGCAACGCGCGACGCCATTCTCAAGTTGCGCAACGATCCGACCATCGCCTCGGCCATGGCCGGCGTGCTGACGCAATCCAACAGCTTCAAGCTCACCGGCATGATCGGCCGCCGCCCGAGCGACAGCGAACTCTATATGGCGCACTTCATGGGCGTCGGCGGCGCTGCGAAGCTGATCGCGAATGCGCAGGACAACCCACAGGCCTCGGGCGCGCGGCTGTTTCCGAATGCGGCCGCGGCCAACCGGCCGATCTTCTACGATCGCGACGGCAGCGCGCGCAGCGTTTCGGACGTCTATGCCGAACTGAACCGACGCTATCAGGTCGCGGCCAATTCGCCGGCGACGCAGAGCGCGATGGCGACGTTCGGCGTCACCGCGCCGGTTGCAGTCGCTGCGACGACCGAGCCGCAGTTCACAACGTCGTGGGACAATGCCGCTTATCTGTCGCGCCTGCCTGATGTGCGCGGCGTGACGCCGGTTGCGGCATCGTCGTCGGCTGCGCCCAGTCAGCCGGTGTTTCGCTCGCTGTTTCAGGTCGGCGAGCGCAGCGAGCCGGTCTCGCCCGCGGTCCAGCAGTTGTGGGCGCATCCGTCAGCGGTCGCGAGCGCGTCGGACACATCATCAGCCACGCAAACCCCGACGGGCGGATTGCAGCCGTTCGATCTCTTCAGCGACCGCAGCGGCAAGTTCAGCAGCTAGCAGGCTGTCGAAAATCCTCTCCGTTATTCCAGGGCGCGCGAAGCGCGAACCCGGAATCCACAATCCCTGTGACTGCTGTTGTCCGAAGTATCGGCACAGGGGATATGGATTCCGGACTTGCTTGCTCGGCGCAAAATTGACGGAGTCAATTTTTGTCGTGCACTCGCAATCCGGAATGATGGAGAGAATTTTAGCTGTTGCGTGACTGTGTCATCTGAAGTGATGTTGTCTCGGTCGGGAGATGTCGGCGTGAAAATTCTAGGCGCTTTGCTGATTGCCGCTTTCGTCGGGATTGTTGGCTACCGGTTGGCGTATCCGACGCTCGTGTATCGATTTCGTATCACGGTCAATGTGGAGACGCCCCAAGGTCTGAAAACCGGATCGAGCGTGATGGAGGTGCGGCATATCAGCTATCCCGCATGGACCACGCTCGGCAATAGTACCGGTGTAAGCAGGCTGATCGGCGAAGCCGTTTTTGTCGATCTCGGAGCGGGCGACGACGGACGGCAGCAGAACCTCGTAGCACTGTTGGCATTGGGAAAGCGTGGCGAAATGGACCTCTCGTACTTGCCGCAAATGGCATTTGCTCATCTGCTGCGGCAAAAGGCTGCTCCGCGAGGGACTGCCTATGTGATGTCGCAGATCCCAGTCGGTACTCGTGTTGAATTGGTTGGTGAATTGGTCCCGTCACTCATCACATTCTTGAATATAGATGACCCGAATACGGGGCGTCCGGTATCGCCTGACAATCTCTCGGGCCTCTTTGGTCCCGGTGCGCGGCTCCATGCCGCGCTCGAAATTGTCGATTCGCCAAGTTGGCCGCTTGCTTTATTCGGACTCGGTGGGGTGCCTCTCACGAGAGGCATCGCGAAACATCTTCGTTGGCTCGATGGCCCAAACCGCCCTGCTGTCACAGCGCTCAAAGCTGCGGGATTCTATCTGGGAGAGTCTGAGCTTGCATTTCGGAGGATGCCACAATGACGATTTCAAATGATCTGTCTCGAGCACTCGTGATGGATTTCTACAATCGAGACGGAGTTTGGATTTCCCCTCGATTTGATGGTCCGTCCTCGCGTTAACGAAACGTCAACAAACCCAAACGGTTATGGTGAACCCTTTGTTAAGCGTCGTGGTTTATTTTTCGTGACAGTGGCATCGCGTCTCGGTGTCGTTGCAAGTTGCGTAGGCCGGAAAGACCATGATCGTTCGGCAGTTCATCAGTTGGGTCCGCACCGCTCCCGCAGGCGAGCGCGCTGAAGCCACACGAGCCCTGGCCCGCGCCTGGCTGATCTCCGACCTCTCCGACGATGATCGCGCGGCTGCCGAGGGCGGCCTGTTGATGCAGCTCGATGATCCGTCTCCGCTGGTTCGCCTCGCCATGGCGGAAGTTTTTGCACGCAGCGCGTCCGCGCCGGCCGCGATCGTTCAGGCGCTTTCGGTCGATCAGGCTTCGGTCGCGCTTCCCATTCTTGAGCATTCGCCGCTCCTGATCGATGCCGATCTGGTCGATATCGTCGCGACCGGCTGCTCCGAGGTGCAGTGCGCCATCGCCCGGCGCGCCGCCGTTCCGGTGTCGATCTGTGCGGCGATTGCCGAGGTCGGCTCGGCTGCTGCTGCCCTTGAACTCATCGAAAATCCTGGCGCCGATCTGGCGCCGTTGTCGTGGGATCGCATCGTCGAGCGGCACGGCCATCTAGCCGCGATCCGGGAATCGCTGCTGGCGCTCGACGATCTGCCGGCGGCCACGCGGGCCGCGCTGGTTACAAAACTGTCCGACACGCTGGCGCAGTTCGTGGTCGCGCGGAACTGGCTCAGCGCCGATCGCGCGGGACGGGCGACGGGCGACGCCAGGGATCGCTCCATCGTCAACATCGCGGCGCGGTCTCGTGGGGACGACATGAGCGGCCTGATCGCGCATCTGCGCGCCACCGGACAATTGACTGCCGGCCTGATTCTGCGCGCATTGCTGTCGGGTAACCTCGACCTGTTCGATCATGCGCTGGTGGAGCTGTCCGGTCTGCCGCTCAACCGGGTCTCCGCGCTGGTGCACGACCGGGGCGGTGCAAGCCTGCCTGCGCTGCTGACGCGCGCGGGACTGCCCGAATCCACATTCCCTGCATTCCGCGCAGCACTTGAAGCGCGCGACGAGATCGGCTTCGTCGGCACGGTCGGTGGGGCGACGCGGTTGCGGCGCCGCATGGTCGAGCGCGTACTGACGATGTGCGAGACGGCGCCGACCGAAGTTTCCGAGCCGCTGCTGATCCTGCTGCGGCGTTTCGCAACAGAATCCGCACGCGAGGAAGCGCGCGTGTTCTGCGACGAACTGGTGGCCGAGGCGGAAGCCGAACAGCCGACTTACGACGATGTGCCGGTCTGCGAAGTTCCATCCCTGGAGTCCCTGGAACCGGTGGCGATCGAGCCCCAGTTCGGTGACCCCGAGGCGTTCGTTGCCGAGTCTGGCGACATCGAGGACGATACGATCGAGAGTTATGCGATCGAGACTTCTGAATTCGAGCGCCTTGAACCGAAGTTCATCGAGACCGTACGGCAGCGAATGGGCCGTCGCGAACCGCTGCTCAGCGAATTGTTAGTGGCAGCCTGATCATCGTCGTCATTGCGAGGAGCTTTTGGGGCGACGCGTAGCGCCGTCCCGACAGCGACGAAGCAATGCAGGAACATCGAAGAGAAAACTGGATTGCTTCGCTTCAGCGCAAAATTGGCCGCGCCAATTTTGGCGCAAGCTCGCAATGACGGCCAGCGAGGGCGTGTCCGTCAAATCTGAAGAGCTTCAATCCACCGGCACGATGCTCGGCGCGAGGATGGCCTCGAGGTGTTCGGGGCGGTCGCGGTTGACGACGGTGAGGTATTCGTCGGCGACGCCACGCAACTTGCGGTGAAGCTCTTTCGCCACAGCCTCGAAACCGAGGCCCGCATGCTCGCGCACGATCGCCTGGATCGCATTGATATGATGCGCGATCAGAGTTGCGGGGACTCGGTCGATGTCCGGCGCATGCTCGATGATCCGGCAGAGGCTTTCGGCAGCAGCGGCGGCGAGGGGATAGCCGAAGGTCGCAGCGTCGCCCTTGATGTCGTGCGCCGCGCGAAACAGCTCGTCGCGGGCCGCCGGAGTGAAGCCGTCCTTGAGAATGGCGGCGTGCGCGGCGGCCAGCCGATCGCATTCGATCGCCATCCACTGGGCGAATTCGTCGGAGAGTCCGGCGAGCGCCTTCTCGGCGCGCGCGACCGGATCTTCGAAATTCTTCTCGTCGACGAGCCGCATCACCTTGCGCAGCGGATTGGGCTGCGTGATGACGTGATGGTCGGCGAAAGCCTGGACCTTCAGCTCCGGTGGTTTGTCCTTCGCCATGGTTCTGCGCTCGCTATCCCGGAGACCGGGCCTTATCCAGCAGCGACGGCTGCGGGATGACGTCGGGCTCCTTGCCGCCGCGGCGCTCCGGACCGATGTAGGCGTTGTTGGTGTTGCGCCGGCGATCGGGACCAAAATAGTTCTTGGTCTTGATGAAGGGGCGCGGCGACACCACGACATTCAGAATGCGCTGATAGAGTCCCTTGGCGGAAATCGGCTTCGCCAGGAATTCGGTGACGCCGGCATCGCGCGCGACGGTGACGCGCCGCTTCTCCGAGTGACCGGTCAGCATGATGATCGGGGCGAACGGATTGCCCTTGGAGTCCGGCTGCCGGATCATCTGCGCGAGTTCGATGCCATCGAAAATCGGCATCGCCCAGTCGGTGATGACGATGTCCGGGACGTAGTGGCTGTACATTTCGAGCGCGGTGGCGCCGTCCTCGGCCTCGTAGACCTCGCGCGCGCCGAACGAATGCAGCAGCGTGCGCAGGATGCGGCGCATGTGCGCGTTGTCGTCACAGACGAGAAACCGCAGCTTGTTGAAATCGATGCCGTACATGGTGCGGAAGCGGACCCAATATACCCGCCGTTAACTATAAGCGGGCGTCGTTAACGAATGGTTGCCGGCTTCTTCCCCTCTCCCCTTGTGGGAGAGGGTGCCCAAGGGGAGAGGGACGAAGGGCTTAATACCCGAACTGCTCGCTGAGGATTCGCTCTTCCAGGCTGTGGCCGGGATCGAACAGCATCCGCATCGCAATCGTCTTGTCGGAGAGAACCTCGACCCGGCGCACGTTGCGGGCCTCATCGTGATCGGCCACCGCGGCCACCGGGCGCTTGTCACCTTCGAGCACCTCGATCACCACGAAGGCGGTGTTCGGCAACAGTGCGCCATGCCAGCGCCGGGGACGGAACGGGCTGATCGGTGTCAGCGCCAGCAGCGCCGCGTTGATCGGCAGGATCGGCCCCTGGGCAGACAGGTTGTAGGCGGTGGAGCCGGCCGGCGTTGCAACCATGACACCGTCGGCGATCAGTTCGGCCATGCGTTCGCGTTCGTCAATCACAATGCGCAGCCGCGCGGCCTGATGGGTCTGGCGAAACAGCGACACTTCGTTGATCGCGTGATGGATGTGGACCTTGCCATGCACATCGGTCGCACGCATCAAGAGCGGATGGATCACGGTGTCGGTCGCCGCCGCGAGGCGGGCGTGCAGATCGTGCTTGCTGTATTCGTTCATCAGAAAGCCGACGGTGCCGCGATGCATGCCGTAGATCGGCTTTCCCGAGCGCATGTTCCGATGCAGCGTTTGCAGCATCAGGCCGTCGCCGCCGAGCGCGACCAGCACATCGGCGTCGGCGGGATCGTGATTGCCGTAGACGGCGGTCAACTCCGCAAGGGCCTGCTGTGCTTCGGGGCTTGTGCTCGCGACGAAGCCGATCCGGTCATAGCGGTGGGATGAGGTCATGATAGTCGCAAGGCTTCCGCGGCGCATGCCGGGGCAGGGTGATCCGTGGCGGTCGTCTATCCGGTCCCGCAGGCGGTTGTCGAGCCGCCACTTAACCGCGCTTTGCGGTCGCGTGTCGAGACCCGGATCGGCCCATGGTTAGCGGACAAAACAGGACCGGCGCCGCTTTGGCAGCGCCGGTCGACAAATATGCGAGAAACTCTAGTAGACGAGGCCGGTCCCGGGCGGCTTTTCGAGCGCGGCGGCGAGCGACTTGTATTCCGTACACTCGGTGCCGCAGATCGTGGCGATCCGGCTCAGATGATACTGCGCCTGATCGCGGTTGCCCTGTTCGATCTGCCACAGCCCGTAATATTGCCAGGTGCGGACGTGGTTTGGATCGGCCTTGAGCGCGCGCTCGTACCAGATCTGCGACACCTTGTAGTTGCCGAGCTTGCGGAAGGAGTAGCCGATCAGATTGGCGACGTCGGCGCGGTCGTCATGGCCGAGCGCTTCGAGTTGCTTGATCGCGCCCGTATAGTCGTGGCGGTCGTAGATCGTCGCATAGGCGGCGCGATAGCCGTTGAGGAACGCGGGATCGTCGAGGCGCGACTGATTGTTGTGCTTTTTCTTCTTGCCCTTGGGGGCGGATTTTGCGCCGGACGCCGGCGGCGGCGAAGGTTCATCGCTGCCTGCGGCGAGCACGGGGGAGAAGGAGGGAACGGCCAATGCCAGGGAAACGGCCGTCACCATCATCAACCTGATTGCCAGCTTGCTCATCCATCGCTCCTGTTCTGGATATGGCACGATCCTACATCAAAGCCCGCACGAGGAAACACCGGGCGGCGCCGCTCATTCCGGGCAGGGATGCGGATTTTTCCAGAACCTGACCGGGGCCGCCGCAGGCCCGAACCGGACATGACCGGCCATTCATCAAGATGAACGGCGGTTGCCGCAGCGTTCAGCGTGCGTTCAGCGGTCCAGCCTCACCATAAGCCCATGATCGAAGAGCCCGTCCATCCGGCCGGCCACCTCGGCGATCGACGCTCCAAGGAGACGACCATGCTCAAGACGATTTCCGCCGCGCTGCTCGTGGCTTCCGTGTTTGTTGCGCCCGCGAT
>JBQCIZ010000750.1:0-2888 GCA_051953235.1 Nitrobacter sp.
TGATTTCCTCCTCGCTGCAAATCAGCGTGCCCGGCGGCTGATTGGCGTGCGGGTCGATGTCTTCGGGCTTGTCGAAACTGGAGCGGACGAAAATCGGCATGTTCTGGGTCATGCCGAGTTCCACCGAGCGGACCTGCAGCACCTTGGCGCCCTGCGACGCCAGTTCCAGCATGTCCTCGAACGCGATCTTGTCGAGCCGTTTGGCTTTTGGAACCACGCGCGGATCGGTGGTGTAGACGCCGTCGACATCGGTGTAGATATCGCAGCGGTCGGCGTGGATCGCAGCCGCGATCGCCACCGCCGATGTGTCGGAGCCGCCGCGGCCGAGCGTGGTGATGCGGCCGGTCTCGGGGTTGATGCCCTGGAAGCCGGCAATCACAGCGACCTCTTTCCGCTCCTTGAAGCGGTTGATGATCTCGCTGCCGTCGATATCCAGAATGCGTGCCGAGGCGTGGGCATCGGACGTTTTGATCGGAATCTGCCAGCCCTGCCACGAGCGGGCCTGAATGCCGAGCGCCTGCAGCGCGATGGCCAGCAGCCCCGAGGTGACCTGCTCACCGGAGGCGACCACCGCATCGTATTCGCGGGCATCGTGTATCGGCGACGCGTCGCTGCACCAGGCCACCAGTTCGTTGGTTTTGCCCGACATCGCAGACACCACCACGGCGACGTCATGGCCGGCATCGACCTCGCGTTTGACATGCCGCGCGACGTTGCGGATGCGGTCGATGTTCGCGACGGACGTGCCGCCGAATTTCATCACTAGCCGGCTCATGGCGGATCGGGCATTCCCTAGAATAAGCGTGTAGATACAGCGCGAAAGGCAGGACGCGCGGGCCAAAAGGCGCGTATACATACCGGCGCGGTTGCGGACAGGCAACCCGGCTTTCGGCCATTTCGCAGGCGGCCGGACGATCCAGCAAGGTGCGTGAGGCAGGCCGATGGGGCGCTATATCGACGATATTCTCCAGCCCGGCGAGAAGGTGCTGTATTCGACCAACGTGCACTGGATATTCTATCTGCCGGCCATCGCCGCCTGGATCGTGGCCTTCGCCTTTCTGGTGGGCTCCCGGCTGGTCGTGACCGAGACGCCGATGCTGCTGTGTCTGTCGCTCGCGGTCATCTCGGCACTGGTGGCGTTGTACTGGATGCTGAAGGCGTGGTTTCACCGCTGGACCACCGAGACCGACGTGACCAATCTGCGGGTGGTGCATAAGGAAGGGTTCATCAAGCGCCAGACCTTCGAGATGAGTCTCGACAAGGTCGAAAGCGTCGATGTCAATCAGACCATCTTGGGCCGGATTCTGAACTATGGTGACGTGACGATTCGCGGCGTAGGCGAGGGAGAAAAGGATATCGCCACCATCGCTTCGCCGCTCGCGTTCCGCAGTCACATCACGGCGCGATAGGAGCCGCGCGCAGCCATGACCATGTCTTCTCATACAACCGGCACTCCGACGGTCGATCCCGCCGAGATCGCGAAATTCTCGAAGCTGTCGCAGGAATGGTGGGACCCCAACGGCAAGATGGCGCCGCTGCACCGGATCAATCCGCTGCGGCTCGCCTTCATCCGCGACGCCGCCTGCCGCAAGTTCGAGCGCAGCGTGCGGAGCTTGAATTGCTTGTCGGGCCTGCGCCTGCTCGATATCGGCTGCGGTGCCGGCCTGTTGTGCGAGCCGTTCACGCGGCTCGGTGCCCAGGTCATCGGGGTCGATCCCTCTGCGACCAACATCGCCGCGGCGAAACTGCATGCAGAGAAGGCGCATCTGTCGATCGACTACCGCTGCACCACCGTCGAGGAAATGGATGTGCGCGAGCGCTTCGACATCATCCTCGCCATGGAGGTTGTGGAGCATGTCGCCGACGTCGGCCTGTTCCTCGACCGCTGCGCGGCGATGCTGAAGCCGGGCGGCATGATGGTGGTCTCGACGCTGAACCGCAACTGGAAGAGCTTTGCGCTCGGCATCGTTGCTGCAGAGTATGTGCTGCGCTGGCTGCCGCGCGGCACCCATCAGTGGGACAAGTTCGTCACTCCCGATGAACTCGCTGTTCATCTCGAGCGCAATAAGCTCGGCATCACCGAGCAGAGCGGTGTGGTCTACAGCCCCTTCGCTGACAAATGGAGCCTCTCGTCCGACATGGACGTCAACTACATGGTGGTGGCGGAGCCGGTGGGGTGAGATGGAGGACGGGCACAAGCTCGTAGCGCGTCATTGCCGGGCTAGACCCGGCAATCCATCGCTTTCTTAAAGATGGATACGCAGGTCGCGTATGACGCAGGCCGTTGCATCCCGGCCATGACGCCGCTCCGGTTGACCGCATCGGCTTGGCCCGGCAGGGTAAGCGGCTTTCCCGATTCAAAGCCCGTCCAACCTCTTATGTAGTCCCATGTTCACCGTCACCTCGCTCTGGATTCCTTTCACCCTCACCGCTGCGCTTGGCCAGGTAACGCGCAATGCGATGCAACGATCGCTGACAGGGCCGCTTGGCACGTGGGGCGCGACCAACATCCGCTTCCTGTTCGGCTTCCCGTTCTCGCTGATTTTCTTCGGCGCCGTCGTGGCCTTCACCGGCGATCACGTGTCGTGGCCGACGATGGAATTCTGGCCGTGGCTGTTGCTCGGTGCGCTGAGCCAGATTGCGGCCACCGGCCTGATGCTCATGGCGATGAACGATCGCTCCTTCGTGGTGACGACAGCCTACATCAAGACCGAGGCGATTCAGGCCGCGATCTTCGGCTTTGTGTTTCTCGGCGATCACCTGACCGCGCCGAAGATTCTCGCGATCCTGATTGCGACCGCGGGCGTCGTGATCACCGCGTTGCGTCCCGGCAGCGCCAAGGGCTTTGCCGATCTGAAGCCGACGGTGATCGGCCTCGTCTCCGGCGC
>JBQCIZ010000751.1:0-3965 GCA_051953235.1 Nitrobacter sp.
ATATTGCCGAGCGCATTGCCGACGCCGGCGGCGGAGTGCAGGTTGACGAAGCCGGCGTTGCGGGTCGCCTGCGCGTAGCCGTCGGCCATGCCGACAACGGAGGCTTCCTGCAGGCCGAGCACGTAGTCGATGTCGTCGGGCCAGTCGCTCAGCAACGGCAGTTCGGTGGAGCCGGGATTGCCGAACACCGTCTTGATGTTGAACGCGCGCAACAGGTCGAGCGTGGCGTCCTTGACGGTGATCGCGCCGCCTGAGGCTTTTGCAGGTTTACGAGCCAACGTCGTCTCCTTCGGAACTACCAGACCGCCGTGCCCTTCATGGTCGTCGCGCCCGCACTATTTGCGGTCCACAGCTCCATGGTGTCGCCGGTGGCGCTCGCGTTGACGCTGAACTCAACTCCGTCGAACAGCGGCTGCAGGCCGCGATAGGTGAAGGTCTTCGGGGCCTTGCCGCCGTGGAGTTTCGCGCCAAGTTCGACCAGCAGCGAGGCCTGCAACGGGCCATGCACGATCAGGCCGGGATAGCCTTCCTCCTTGGTGACGTAGTCGCGGTCGTAATGGATGCGGTGGCTGTTGAAGGTCACCGCCGAATAGCGGAACAGCAGCACCGGGTCCGCCATGTGCGTTTCGCTGGTCGCGGCCGCGGGCGCCTGCGCGGGCTTCGCCGGGGTCGCGTTCTTGCCGTCCTTCGGAACGCCCCGGTAGACAATGTCGTGCCGCTCGCGGACGGCGGGGCCGCGCGCGGTCGTGAACACGTGATCAACCGAGACGAAGCACAGCGTCCCCGTGCTCCCGGTCTTGACCGTCACGTCCTTGATGGTCGAGTGGCGCGTCACGGTGTCGCCGACGCGCAGGGGTTCGACGAAATGGATTTCGCCGCCCGCCCACATCCGGCGCGGCAGGGGGACCGGGGGCAGGAAACCGCCGCGCTTCGGATGTCCGTCCGGTCCGTTTCCGCTCAATGGCGAGACGGGCAGGGTTAGACACCAATGCGTCGTGAACGGCGCGGCATCGCCCTCCCTGGGTTGTCCGATATCCTGGAACAGCACGGAACGCAGCCCCGCGACCAGATGCGCGGTGACCACATCGGTCTTGTCCTCGGTGCGGCCGATCCATTGCCGCAGATGATCGAGATCGAGCGTATCGGTCATTTTGCTTTTGCCGTTTTCGGGGATGTCGCGGTTTCCGCCGTCACCGTGCCGATCGGGGGCACGGCGCCATAGTGCCTGTCCTGACCGACGACGATCGCCGCCGGCGCGGGATAGTTGACCACGCCGTTCGGAGTGTCCACCGCGATGCGGCGCAGATGCGGATGCTTCGCGAGGTCCGCCATGGTGTTCACTTCGGCGAAGGCGATGTCGGCGTCGTCGAGCCGCTTCAGCAGGTCGTCGCGCGTCATCGCGCCAAAGCTGTCGCCAACCACCTTGTCGGTGAGTTCGCGATTGCGCACCCGCTCCACCATGTTGGCGAAGCGTGGATCGTTCGGCAGATCGGGCTGGCCCAGCACCTCGGCGCAGAGCTTCTTCCACTCGCGCTCGCTCTGGATCGAGATCAGGATGTCCTTGCCGTCTTTCGAGCGGAACACGCCGTAGGGCGCGATCGAGGGATGGGCGAGGCCCATGCGCTGCGGCGGCTTGCCGTCTTCCGAGTTCAATAGCGGTACGGTCAGCCAGTCCGCCATCACGTCGAACATGGAGACGCGGATGTCGGCGCCCTTGCCGGTCTTGCTGCGGCCGATCAGCGCTTCGAGGATCGCCGCATGTGCCGTTGCGCCGGTGGCAATGTCGACGATGGAGAGGCCGACGCGCGATGCGCTTTCGGGGCCGCCGGTGATCGAAGCGAGGCCGCTCTCGGCCTGGATCAGGAGGTCGTAGGCCTTGCGGTCCGCATAAGGACCGCTGTCGCCGTAGCCGGAGATGGTGCAGCAGATCAGGCGCGGATAATCCTTCATCAGCCGCTCGCGCGCAAAGCCGAGCTTGTCCATGGAGCCGGGCTTGAGATTCTGGATCAGTACGTCGGCCTTGGCGATCAGGTCTTCGAGCGTCTTGCGGCCCTCCGCCGTCATCAGGTCGATAACGATGGAGTCCTTGCCGCGGTTGAGCCAGACGAAATAGCTGCTCTGGCCCTTGGCCGCGGCATCGTAACCGCGGGCGAAATCGCCTTCGGGGCGCTCGACCTTGATGACGTGCGCGCCGGCGTCAGCGAGGCGCGAGCTGCAGAACGGCGCGGCGACCGCCTGTTCGACGGCGATGACGGTCAGACCTTCAAGCGGGAGCATGATCTGATCTCAGTAGGAACGCGGCATGCCGAGCACATGCTCGGCGATGAAGGACAGCACCAGATTGGTGGAGATCGGCGCGACCTGATAGAGCCGCGTCTCGCGGAACTTGCGTTCCACATCGTATTCCTCGGCGAAGCCGAAGCCGCCGTGAGTCTGGACGCAGGCGTTGGCGGCTTCCCAGGAGGCGTCGGCCGCGAGCATCTTGGCCATGTTGGCCTCGGCGCCGCAGTCCTGGCCCGCTTCGTATTTGCGCGCGGCCTCGTGCACCATCAGTTCGGCGGCGCGCATGGCGGCATAGGCCTTGGCGATCGGAAACTGAATGCCCTGATTCTTGCCGATCGGGCGGCCGAACACGGCGCGCTCCTTGGCATAGTCGGATGCCTTCTTGATGAACCACTTGGCGTCGCCGATGCATTCGGAGGCGATCAGGATGCGCTCGGCATTCATGCCCGAGAGAATATAGCGGAAGCCCTTGCCTTCCTCGCCGATCAGGTTCTCAGCCGACACCTTCATGTCGGTGAAGAACACTTCTGTCGTTGAATGATTCATCATGGTGCGGATCGGGCGGATCTCGAGCCCATGTCCGCGCGCGGCCTTCATGTCGACGAGGAACACCGACAGCCCGTCGGTACGCTTGGTCACCTGGTCCTTCGGCGTGGTGCGCGCCAGCAGGATCATCAGGTCGGAATATTCGGCGCGGCTGGTCCAGATCTTCTGACCGTTGACGACGTAGCTATCGTTGCCTTCGCGCTTTGCCGTGGTTTTCAGCGACGAGGTATCGGTGCCACTGGTCGGCTCGGTGACGCCGAAGGCCTGCAGCCGTAGTTCGCCGCTCGCGATCTTCGGCAGCCATTTCGCCTTCTGCTCGTCGCTGCCGTGGCGCAGCAGCGTGCCCATCGTATACATCTGGGCGTGGCAGGCGCCGGCGTTGCAGCCGTTCTTGTGAATCTCCTCGAGGATCGCGGCGCCCGCGGAAATCTTCAGGCCCGCGCCGCCGTACTCCTCGGGGATCAGCACCGAGAGATAGCCGGCCTGCGTCAGCGCATCGACGAAGGCGGACGGATAGGCCATCTCGCGGTCGAGCTTGCGCCAGTATTCGCCGGGGAACTGGGCGCACAGCTTTGCGACGGCGTCGCGGATGTCATGATAGGGGTCGTGGTCCGCGGCGTGATCGGTCATCGAGGAAATGGCGCCTTCTGCTGTCAGGAAATTCGAACGGGCAGGGTCTCGTAGCCCTTGATGAAGCTCGAATAGACCCGCTGGGGCTCCCCGACAACCTCGATTTTGTCAAACCGCCCCAGCATTTCCTCCCACACGATGCGGAGCTGCAATTCGGCCAGCCGCATGCCGACGCAGCGGTGGATGCCGAAGCCGAATGACAGGTGCGTGCGCGGGCGAGCGCGGTCGATGATGAAGTCGTTCGGGTTCTCGATGACTTCCTCGTCCCGGTTACCCGAAACATACCACATCACCACGCGGTCACCCTTGCGGATGGTCTTGCCGCCGAGTTCGGTGTCTTCAAGCGCGGTGCGGCGCATGTGCGCGAGCGGCGTCTGCCAGCGGATCACCTCCGGCACCATGCTGTCGATCAGCTTCGGGTTGGCGCGCAGCTTGTCGAACTGTTCGGGGTTTTCGTTCAGCGCCAGCACCGAGCCGGTCATGGTGTTGCGCGTGGTGTCGTTCCC